>JAFOFP010000091.1 GCA_017387285.1 Lachnospiraceae bacterium | reverse complement strand
GTTAAGATTAAACGCTTATCGTGATCAAAAGGGGATTCCTACTATCGGTTGGGGTCATATCCGTAATGTAAAAATGGGAGATAAGATCACAGTCGAGCAGGCGCAAAAATTCTTTGATGATGATGTAAACGAGATATGCGAAAAGCCTTTAAACAGATTTCGCATCACATTGAAGTGGTTAAACTGCTGAGCACTGTCGGAGATATATCCGCCGATCTGCTCCTGCTTTACACCGACTGCCTCAAGAAACCGGTGATCCATGCAGAGCATCATGGTCAGGTACGCTCCCGCTGAGGCACCTGAAACATATATCTTGCCGTTTCCGCCGTACTCACCAATGTGCTTTATCACATAGGCCACAGAGGCTGCCGCATCCTCAATAAAATCCGGATACTTCGCGTCGGGATACATTCGGTACTCCACCGACACAAAGCCGTACCCTCTCTCCACAGCCGGAGCTGCAAAGTAATCGCGCTTTCTACTGCCCTTCTCAAAGCCACCGCCGTGGAACCAGATGACCGTTGCAAAGTCATCTCCGTCGGGCAGATACATATCCAACAGCTGCATCTCGGTTGCATTTTCCACGTAAGGAATATCCATATATGTTCTCATCGTATTCTCCGTTCCGCCGTTTTTCGCTTATCTGCCGGCCATTTCAATCTTCTGCTTACTTCGCCTCAGCCGCCTTGTCCAATTTGGAATTGCGAATATACAACAGCAGATCAACTCCCACCATGATCAGATTCAGCACATAAAAGAACAGTACATACCACTTAAAGCTCTCTGCCGTCAATTTAGAAATAATACCGCAGATATAACCGAAGAAAATCAGCACCAAAAACTGCAGGCTTTTGCCCTTGGTCGTCCGTGCCCGATAAGACTTGATCACATTGAACGGCCAGGATGCGCCAAAGCTGACAACCATAAAGATCTCTAATAATTCAGACATAATAATACCCTCCGATTCATTTGTTTTCTTCATCTTAGCACATTTCTATTTGAATGTAAAATATATAGTATAAACAGTTGCTATATATCAAAATAAATAGTAAGCTATTCTTTATCAGAGATTCCTGTTAAAAACGAGGTACATGCCATGGAATTACTCCAGTTACGCTACTTTTATGAAAGTGCAAAGACCGAAAACTTCTCCCACACCGCTGCCAAATATCTGGTGTCCCCCTCCTCCGTCTCCATCTCCATCAAAAAGCTGGAGAATGAGCTGGGTTGTGAACTGTTTGACCGGGACGGCAACAAAATTCGTCTGAACAGCAACGGCCGACTGCTTCAGAAAGCACTAGGTGTCTCTCTTCCCATTCTGGACGAGGCGGTGGCGACGCTGTCCTCCGCTGACTCGGAGGAGATTGGCGAGATTCGTCTTCTGATCCGAAGCGAGCGAAGAACGATCCTGGACTATATTTATCGATTCAAACAAACCCATCCGGGTATTATTTTCCGGATCTCCCACGATTTCAATCTGACCGATGTGTCAAATTTTGACTTCATTATCGACGAGCAGACGCCCCGATATGCCGACTTTGCAGGCACTCCTCTGATCCGGGAGCGGATTTTGGTGGCCGCCTCAAAACAAAATCCTTTAAGCCAAAAACGCCTTTACCTGTCAGAGCTGAAGGATGAACCCTTCATCACCATGTGCAGCGGCAGCTCCATGAACCGCATCACGGTGGAAAGCTGCCGAAAATCCGGGTTCGCCCCCAACATTGTCATTGAGAGCGATGACCCGCACTATATCAAAAAATGTATCGAGATGGATCTGGGGATTGCCTTTATCCCGGAGATTTCCTGGCAAGGTGAACTGGGCGAAAACACTTGCTTCCTTGACGTGGTGGACTTTGATCTGACGCGAATCACCTGTATCTATCGCAATCAGGCGAAAATCCTCTCCCCCGCTGCCGCAGCGTTTTACCGTGGACTTTCAGAGATGTTCCACCTGTAGCCAGCTATCTTCCGATAAGGCAGCTTAGATCACCTCTAAGTAGTCCTTATCCGGCAGCTCCGGGAACTTAACCGTGGGCAGCTGCTGATACCAGTACGCCACCGATGCGATATCATCCTGCAACGGCAGGTAACGCTTGTACTCTCTCCACCCCAACGCCTGAACGGTCACCTTCAGATCCTGCTCAAAACAAATCGGATCGGTCAGATGCCAGCGATACATGCCAAAACGCTGCTGGCTGCGGCGGAAGCCGTCGGGCAGAACCGCCTGCATACCCGTATAGGGAGTAGAATATGGAAGATATGCATCCCCGGTAATGGGATTTTTGAAATCGTAGGAGGCACAGAAATAATCCTCCAGACCGGTTCCGCAGATAGTAGGGAATTCGGTATCTCCATCCATATAGAACTTCACTTCACCCTCACCCCACCAGTTGTTATTGTTCACGCCCCAGGCCAGATAGGTGCCCACGTAGTGACCCTTTCCCTTCACACCGTCCAGAATAGTATAAACCTCTTTATAGGGCAAAGGGTTCACACGACGAAACTGAGCATGGAAGTACATAGCGTCCTCGGGAATCTCCGTCAAACAATAATCGATCTGATAATAAATGGTCATCTCTTCCTCGGCACGGTTTTCCAGCGTAAAACGCGCACGCTTTCGGAAAGGCATATCCCAGTAACAGTTTAACGCACTGTGGGGGTTGACACAGACGGCCAGAGAATTGATCTGCATAAACTGCTGCCATCCCATACAGAAGAAATCTCCGATGGGACATTCCACACTGGGAATCTCCTGATCATCCCAGTAAATCCGCAAAATACAGTTCCGCCATTTTTTCGTCACGGTACACCAAATGTGGTTGATCATACCCATGCCCTTAATGTCAGCAAGGGTGATGGTCTCACCGGCACCAACCACAATATAGGGATTTACCTTCCAACCGGTTCCTAAGTTTTTCGCTGCCGCATAGGCACTGCCCTGCTCCAAAGGAGTAGCGCCTCCTTTTCCCGGCTCACCGGTGAGATTTTCGGGGCAGATGGAACGAGTCAAACGCCCTAACGGTCTGGTCAAATCGCAAAGCATAATTCGTCCTCCTGACGTTGATAATTTAATCTTTTTTCAAAAAGGGGCACCCTGCGGCGCCCCTTCGTCACGTTCAATATTCAGTTTTTCAATTCGGCAATCCGAATTAGTTGCCGGTGATGGAGGACCACAGAGGAAGGATACGATCCTTGTTGTCTGCTGCCCAAACGTAATCGATGTCGATGATCTTGGTGTCAGTGAAGTTCTCAAGACCCTGACAAGGAACACCATCGGGATACATCAGACCTACTGCGTAAGTCTCAGCTGCATACTCATGCCACTCTTTGCTTGCCAGGATATCAGCGATAGCCTGTGCTGCAGCAAGGTTCTTAGCGCCCTTGATAACTGCGCCTGCACAAACCTCAAGACCGGTACCCTCGGAAGGAGCGGAAATAACCATGTTGGTGTAACCCTGCTTGATCAGCTGCATACCGTGCTGCATGTAACCGATACCAACGGGAGCCTCGCCAAGTGCTACGGACTGGGAAGGGC
Organism: Lachnospiraceae bacterium; assembly: GCA_017387285.1. Lineage (GTDB taxonomy): Bacteria > Bacillota > Clostridia > Lachnospirales > Lachnospiraceae > RGIG423. The sequence continues at coordinate 6,119 of JAFOFP010000091.1, read as the reverse complement.
CGCTTCCGCCGGATGCGTAGTTCTTAACGTTCTCATGAAGCTTTCCGTAGTAGTCCAGAGCCTCTTCCTCACCCATCAGGTGGATCAGAGCGGAAAGTACCATGTAACCGGTGGTGGAAGTACCGGGGTTAGTAACGATGATCTGTCCCTTAAGACGAGGATCCAGCAGATCTTCCCAGCTGTCGGGAATGTCAATACCCTGAGCCTTGAACCATTCCTGGTCGCAGTAGAATCCAAGGTAGGAATAGTGGGTGGAGAACCAGTACCACTCGGGGCTGTGAGCGATGTCTGCCCAATTCTCAGTTCCCTTAGGCTGATACTTATCCAGAACGCCGTAGTCGCCCATCTGGATGTAGGTCTCACAGGAAGCACCACAAACGAAGTCACCCTGAGGGTTATCCTTCTCGGCCATAATACGGTTAGCCATCTCACCACCGTTCATCTTAACCATGTTGATGGTCAGATCGGGGTAAATCTCAGCAACGTAATCCTCAAGAGCAAGGATAGCGTCATCACTGAAAGTGGTGTAAATGTTGATCTCGCCCTTGATCTCGGGAGCGGGAGCCTCGGTCTCCTTGGGAGCCTCAGTAGCCTTGGGCGCCTCAGTAGCCTTGGGTGCGTCGGTTGCCTTAGGTGCGTCGGTGGGCTTGGTCTTCTCGCCGCAAGCAGCCAGAGAAAGTACCATTGCCAGTGCCAGAACCATTGCAATCAGTTTTTTCATAGTGTTTCTCCTTTTCTTTTTATTTTTATTGGATATTCCAATAAGATTCATTAGATGATATGTAAACTGTTTTCCTTGAAGTTTACATACTTAACCTGTCCCTCTGCATAAACCTTACGGGTTGCAAAGTCATGATCCTCGATGATGATCTGCAGACCCTGGGTGTCGGTGATGTACTCCTGCATATTACCCATGAAGATGGAGGACAGAATGTTGGTCTCGAAGATACCGGTCTCATCCAGATATACAGCCTCGGGACGAGCCATAACGGTTACCTTCTCACCTACGGAACGGCGCTGCCAGCCGCCATCCTTGATCTCTACGTTCTTTCCGTACATCTCTACAGTAGTCTTGCCCTCAACAGCTGCGAGTACCTTACACTCCAGGAAGTTGGATCGGCCGATGAAGTCAGCTACGAATACGGATGCGGGGTGATTGTAAATCTCCTCGGGAGTACCCATCTGCTCGATGATACCGTGATTCATAACGATGATACGGTCGGACAGAGCCATCGCCTCGGACTGGTCATGGGTTACATAGATACTGGTGATACCCAGACGGCGCTGGATACGCTTGATCTCATTTCTCATGGATACACGAAGCTTTGCATCCAGGTTGGACAGAGGCTCGTCGAACAGAAGCACGCCGGGCTCTACGACCAGTGCTCTCGCCAGAGCAACACGCTGCTGCTGACCACCGGACAACTGGTTAGGGAAACGCTCGCCCAGACCCTCAAGGCCTACCAGCTCCATGATTGCCTTGGTCTTCTGAGATAACTCAGGCTCCTTCACCTTGCGAAGGCGAAGACCAAAGGAGATGTTATTGAATACATCGTAATGAGGGAACAGTGCGTAGCTCTGGAATACCATCGCGGTGTCTCTCTTATCGGGAGACTTGGTGGTAACATTCTCATCGCCGATGAATACATCACCGGAGGTAGGATTTTCGAAGCCTGCGATCATACGCAGGGTAGTGGTCTTACCACAACCGGAGGGGCCAAGCAGAGTGACGAACTCGCCGGACTCGATCTCCAGGGAAACATTATCTACAGCGCGGAAAGCTTTTTTGTCCGGTGAGATATACTCACGAACTACATTCTTCAGCGACACGTTTTTAGTCTTAGTGTTTTTCATGTATATTCTCCATTCTGCCGCTTCATGCGACTCCTATCATGCTGGGATTACAACAACTTAACCTCTTTACGGTTTACACCGAACAGTCCGATGATACCATACAAACCTGCGATACAGATCAAAACCACAACAACCATCATGGTACCCATCGCACAGGCTGCACTGTAACGGCCGTCTGATACGAAACGCATGATCGTGGTGGTGAGCAGCTGATGCTTCGGTGATACGAAGAAGATCAGCGCTGACATGGATGTCATGGTACGAACGAAGGAGTAAACCAGACCGCCGAAGAACGCTGAACGGATCAACGGCACGGTAACCTTGATAAATACCTTTAAGCTGTTTGCACCGAGATCGGCTGCAGACTCCTCGATGGAGGGGTCGATCTGTCTCAGTGAGGTGATACCGGAGGACAGACCCAGCGGCAGGTAACGGCTGCAACAGGATGCAACCATCAGAATGATGCTTCCGGTAAGGACGATCAGACCGGAGTTGAACTGCAGTACGTATGCAAAACCGAGGATGGTTCCGGGAATGATCATACCCATCATACCGAGGGTGTTCATCAAGCCGGTAACCTTGCTCTTCTTACGAACGATCAGGAAGGACATCAGCATGGACAGTAAACCGGTAACCGGAGTAGTGATCAATGCCAGCTTAAGGGTATCGATAAGAGCATCATCGCCGACTCTCCATGCATATTTGTAACTGTCGAGGGTGAAGGAGTTGTTTACACCCCAAACCTTGGTAAAGGAAACGTAAGGAATCATGAAGTACATCAGCAGTACCAGTGCAGTCACAGCGCCGCAAGCCACGTTCAACGGGATAGTGATGTGCTTCTCGGTGATCGGTGTACGCTCACGGGTAGCTTTACCGGTGATGGTAACAAAGGTACGCTTGGTCAGCAGCATCTGGGAGAGCAAATAGATGATCAGGGTCATAACCAGCAGCAGCATCGCCAGTGCACAGCATCTCTGCATCTCATATCCGCCGGTAGCCTGATAATAAATCTGGGTAGCCATGGTCAGATAATCGCCGCCAATGAAGTTGGGGTTACCGAAGTCGGCAACACACTTAATAAATACAACCAGGAATGCATTTCCGATACCGGGCAGTGCCAGAGGAAGGGTAACCTTTGTGAAGGTCTTCCAACGGGAGGTACCCATATCGCGGGCTGCTTCCTCAATCGAAGGATCGATACTTGCAAGTACGCCCTTCAGTGCCAGATAAGCCATGGGGAAGAAGCTGAATGTCTGAGCGAACAGCAGACCCCAGAATCCGTAAATATTGGAGTTCTGGATTCCCAGCAGTGTCTTACTGATCAGACCCTTATTACCGAACAACATGATCGTAGACAGTGACATTGCAAAGGGAGGCGAGATAATCGGAAGCAGTGCAACGAAGTCGAACAGCTTCTTCAATCTCATCTTCAAATAACAGGAACAGTAAGCAAATAGGAAACCTAACAGAGTAGACAGCAGAGATGCCAATGTACTGGACACCAGAGTATGCCAAATCGCCTCTCTGTTCTGTTTTAACTGGAATGCACGAATGTATCCCATAAATGAGAAACTGGTTCCGTCGGCATCCCGGAAGCTCTCGATCAAAATCTTAATCAGAGGTAATACGTTGAACACAAACAGTGATGCGATAATGACCAGAGTAAATGTAATAGAGATCGGATCCATCACTCGTTTTTGTCCATGCTTTTTGTGGCTCATTGATATCCTTCCTTTCTACTTTTTTATTCGCATCCGCCCTACTGTGGCGGCAACTGTTGGTTAAAGCATAGCAGTTTACGGCAAAAAAATCAAGTAACATCTTTTCAAAAAAGTGCAGTTTTTATGTGCCCATTGTATATTTCACATAATTTATCCAAACAGTTTTTGTGCATATTTACATCATGCATCTTTTGCCATAATTATGTTCCTTTGCTATTCTTATAATTCCCCTGCCCAAAACGCCTTTTTCTTGCATTTTTCCGTTCACCGTGCTAATCTTATATGGATAAATCACAAGGAGCTGTGTGTAGTTATGAAAATCAAAAGTAAGTTTGCCCTTCGTCTGTTCGCCTCCATGCTGGCTGTTTTACTGCTGCCCATCTGTATACTGTATCTGGTTTATCAGCAGCACATCGCTGCGTCCGTCACAGAGGAAGTAAACAAAATGATCAAAAATGAGCAGACCGCTGCCATGCACCTGTTGGACAACTCCCTTCATAACTATCAGGAAAAATCCCTGTTCATCCAGAGAAGCCAGGGGCTTAAGTCCTACCTTTACTTCCGGACTTTCATCACCGACAACAACGGCGATATTTCCAGCGAGGTCATCTCCAAGGATCTGGCCTACACCTACCAGCTCTCCCAGAATATTGACGGAATATTGGTTTATTTCCCTCAATCGGATGTTGTCATCTCCACCGGCTTCAGTGCAGCCATCGCCCGGTCAACAAATTTCTTTTCCTTTAATTATATTGACCCTTCCATTCCCGATATGGAATCTTTTTTGTGTTCCCAGGATGACTTTACCGTTCTGTATTCCGGCACTTTACTGAAATCAAATCCGGAAAACGAATATCTGTCCCTGATTTATCCGGTTCATTCCGGAACACCGGTTTATATTGTCATCTGTGTGCCCACCCACTCTTTCGCCGATTACTTCGATATCCACTCCGAGAGCATGGGTCTGACCACCCTCGTGTTCAATAAGGACGGCAATCTGATGTTTTCCAACGGTTCCGACAGCGAACTTATCACCTACTACTCTCAGGCCCAAAATAAAATTCCCGTTGACGGCCTCGATCACAGTGTCAAATGGGACAACCGTGATTATCTGACCATGCAGACCATCTCCGACCAGTCCGGCTGGCAGGCTGTGACCTTTGTCCCCATGGACAGTCACATTTATTCCACACTGCTGGACGTAGGGGATACCTTCCTTATTATTATTTTGTTGACCGGCATTATCGGAAGCCTGTTGATTTATTTCCTTGTCCGGATGAACTACAGGCCGGTTCAGAAGCTCCGTCAGACAGCCATCGACTCTGCTGCATCCAATTTTTCCGGCAAAGGTGCCGATGAATTCACAGTGATCACGAATACACTGACTCACCTGCAGAGCGAAAATACCAAGCTCAGTGAGACCGTATCCTCCAATACGGAGGCCATCCAGCACACGCGTCTCACCCAGCTCCTCAACGACTCCTATTCCAGTCTGGAGGAGTTTAATACCGACTGTGAGCAGATCGGGCTCTCTTTCAGTTACCCGTTATTCTATGTCAGCTCCTTCCTGATTCCTCAGGAGCACCGCAGTTCTCTTGAAGCGATCGCGAGAAAAGTCAGCGATGAACTGTGCAAGACCATGGAGAGCAAGTACGTTTTCTCGGTGAAGCGAGACCAGCTGGTATTCATCCACAACGTGCCCCGCATTCAGGATGCATCTAACTTTGAACCATTCTATGCGGCACTGGGTATTTTAAATGACCAATTTTCCATTACTTCCGTGGTTGGTGTGGGACATATTCATGCCGGCACCGAAAACATCAACAAATCCCTGCTTCAGGCAGTCAACGCTCTGGAATACCGCTTTGTCAAGGGTACCGGAACCGTTATTTCCTACGATGAGGTGAGTTCCAACTTTAATGCCCGCTACCCTTATCCCAAGCAGGAGGTTCGCAAGCTTCAGAATCTCATCGCCTCCGGGGACAACACCCAGATGAGACAGTGTATCGACGATCTGATCCGATACATTATTGACCGGGATATGCCCACCTTCCTGGCACGAAGCGTCTGCGCCGACGTGCTGAAAGCGCTGTTGACAGACTCTCAGAATTCCATCATTGATGCCTATCAGCTGTCCGAGATGCTGATGCAGCTGAGCAAAGCCGAGACAATCAATGAGCTGCTGGAAATCGTGGAAGCAGTCCGCAAGAAACTGGCCGACACGAGAGGTGAGACGATCATCTCCTCCAACAACAACCAGCTTCTCAACGAGATCCTGTCCTATATCGGTGAAAACTATCACCGCTGTGATTTCTCCATGCAGGAGGTTGCCGTCCATTTCTCCATGCTGCCCTCCAACCTGAGCAGCTTCTTCAAGGACAATATGCAGTGCACCATGTTGGATTATCTGATCGAGCTGCGCATGAATCTGGCCAAGGAACTGCTTCGGACGACCACCCTTCCCCTTCAGGATATCTGCGAGCGGGTCGGCTACTACAATGTATCCAGCTTCAGCCGCCGATTTAAAACCTATGAGGGAATCAC
>JAFOFP010000090.1 GCA_017387285.1 Lachnospiraceae bacterium | reverse complement strand
GTCAATCTGTACATGCCCAAAAAAGACAAACGTATCCTCCGTGACATCGAACGTCTGGAAGCACAAATGAGCAAGATCCTTGCCCAGCTGTCCATCGATATTGAGACCATGGATTCCCGAGACAAGGGTGATCGTCAATTGGTCGAATTGGAAAAAGCCTTGGACAAATGCATTTCCAAAGCCTATCACAATTTCAACAACACCCTGCGCCAGCATTCCACCTATTTCATCTCCTATTTGGAAATGCGCAAACAACAGTGTGTGATCATGCAGGGAATTCGAAACAGTATCTACGCCATGACCCATGTGCCTGAGCAGGCCACTCTCATTGCTGCCTTTGTTTCACATATCAGCGAGACTATCCACGAGGAGGATAATCAAGTCGAACTGAGAGAGCTTTTGCAATACATTTTTGAACATCTGGAGCGAAGTCCTCTGCCCACCTCCCGAAGAGAGTTCGAAAACCGAGCACTGCTGTTCCATGTATTAAAGGATTTCGAGGAATTTATCTTAGTGAAAGAAGAGTTTATCGAAAGTCTTACGCCGGAACAATTGGAAATTTATTGGGAGGATTAATCAAGATCATAATACACATAGAAACGCCGCCGAGATCTCGGCGGCGTTTCTTGTTATGTTTATTTCCTGTTGCGCTTATTTCAGAAACTTTTTCTTTACAAACAACAGACTCACAATACCGGATACGGCTGCCGATGCCACGCATCCCAACCCGATACATACAGGATGGAGCAATCCACCATCTCCGGAAGATGCCTGCTGCACTTTGGTCAAAGCCTCCTCGGCTGCCTTCTGTGCTGCTTCAGCCTTGGCCTGAGCTTCCTCTGCGGCTTTCTGTGCTGCCTGCGCTTCAACTTTTGCGCTTTCTGCTTCTGCCTTCAAGATTTCTGCCGCCTCTCTGTCTGCCTTAGCCTGCGCTGCTGCTTTCTCGGCTGCCTTCTTCAGTTCTTCAACGATGGCTTTATCCTCGCCGGTAGCCTCTGCGATAGCCTCCAGTTCCTTCAATGCCTCAGTGGCACTCTGCAGATCTGCATTAGCCTGCTGCTGAGCTTTTTGCGCTGCCTCTGCCTTTGCTTGTGCTGCTCTGGCCTGCTCTGCCGCTTCCTCGGCTGCTTTCTGTGCCATTTCTGCCTTGGCCTGCGCAGTCTGGGCTGCAGATCTTGATGCATTTGCCGCAGACTGGTCACCGGCTGCATTAGCCTGCGCTTCCTGTGCCGCCTTCTTTGCTGCCTCTGCGTCTGCTTTTGCTTTCTCTGCTTCCGCCTGTGCCGCTTCGGCCTTGGCCTGAGCTTCCTCTGCGGCCTTCTTTGCCGTTTCTGCTTCAGCCGCCGATGCTGCTGCTTTTGCCGCAGACTGGGTCGCATCTGCCGCTGACTCTGCTGCCGCTGCTGCTGATTGTGCCGATGCCGATGCCGATGTTGCTGACTCCTGAGCTGATGCAGCAGCTTCAGCTGCCTCTTCTGTCGCCTTTGCCGCTTCCTCTGCAGACTGTGCCGCTGACTCTGCTGCTGCCTTAGCCTCTTCGGCTGCCTCTACATTACTCTGCTGTGCCGCTGCCTGAGCTGCCTCGGCCGCTGTCCGGGCGGTCTGTGCGCTGGTAGCCGCTGTCTCTGCCGTGGTTTGTGCGATCTCTGCCGCCGTCTGGGCAGTTTCCGCCTTGAGTCGGGCAGTTTCAGCTGCCGTCTGAGCCATCTCAGCCGCCGCTTTCGCATTTTCCGCGGTAACCCGGGCCGCTTCAGCCGCTTCTTTCGCCGCCTGTGCCGCCTCTGAATCTTCTCCGGCTTCCGCCACTGCATCTTCCGCTGTCTGTTTAGCTACCTCTGCCGCTACCTGGGCTTCTTCAGCCTTGACCAGTGCTGCCTCTGCCGCCGCTTGTGCGCTCTCCGCTGCAGTTTGTGCCGCCTCGGCATCTGCCTTTGCCGCTTCTGCTGCCGCTTCGGCTGTCTGTGCCTCGGCTCTTGCTTCCTCCGCCTTGGCCTGTGCCGCCTCTGCCGCCAACTGGGCCTGCAGCGCCTTCTCCGCATTCTCCTTCGTCTGTTCACTTCCGGTAGCTGCCAGATAATCTTTCATGATCTCTTCGGCACTGAGGATACGATTATAAATCTTCACTTCATCAATGGTTCCGACAAAACCGTCACGCATTGCCCATCCCTGACGGCCTTTCACTCCGGTGTTTTCGTTTCCATTGGCTGCATTTTCAAACTGATAATATCGTCCTGCCGGTTGACCGATCATAAAGTAACCGATTTCACCCAATGTATCCGCTGCGATATCCACTTCCTGCACCAGGGCGCCGTCGATATACAGACGAAGTTTATTGGTTGTCTGATCCAGTTCACCCACCACCTGATACCAAGTGCGCATGATCTTGTCACCGTAGTGCCCACTCTGATTTCCGCTTCCGTTGGGTGCTGTATTCGTATACTTGGTTGACACATCTGTCACCACCAGCTGTTCGTAAGTTTTCTCATCGATCACTCCGGAACCGCTGTAGGGTTTTGCCGCCGTAAAGGCAAGGGCAAACTTTCCGTCCATGGCCATATCTTGGCCCAACAAACCTCTGGTCTCAAAGGTTCCGATCGGACGTCCGCTCTTATCGTATATGCCAAGGATCGCCGTGCGGTGTCCGTTCTCCACATCCATATTCATCCAAAAGCCGATCGTCAACTTCTTGGTGCCGTTGATCTGGGCAGACAGCCATGCCGTATCTTCCCCATCCAATGTTACCTTGCTGGGAGATGCCTGAACGCGACCATCAAAATACAATGCCGAATTTTCCGCATCATTTTTGTTTGCCACAGAAACCAAATTAGATCCAATACCATCAATTCCGTTTCCACTGAGATCCACGATGGTTCCGACACTGTCCATCTTCAAATGAACAATGGGATCGTCCTGTTCAGCCAACACCTCTCCTGCATAGGAGGCGAAACTTCTTTCTGCAGACGCAACAACCGCTCCATTCCCGGTGGCTCCACTGTCTGCCGCTCCCGCCGCATAAATCGCGGATACTTCCTCCGCAGTCAGACCACCGGAATAAATCCGCACATCATCAATCATGCCGGTGAAGCGGGTACGCACGTTGGAATCCACCCAGTTTCGCGCAATATTTCCACCAATTTCAAATGCGCTGAGATTATTCAGCGTGCTATCTGCAATATTTCCGGATCCCTTGGAAACGCCATCCATATAGAGGGAAACGGTATTTCCGCTGCGGATCACCACATAGTGATGCCATCCACTGAATACGCTGGGATCTGCCGCTCCATTTCCTAACGGATAGAAGGAACCGTCTCCGCCGTTACTTCCGGGACGCTCGATAAACTGCGTTCCATCCACCCAATTTCGATAATCCGGTGTTGAGGTATTATTGTGAACCAAAATAGCCGGCGAAGTCCGGTAACGCCACTCGAACACACCTGCATACAGGTTTTTCTGTTCGGTCTCATCCCGATACATACCGATAATAGGGGTGAAACGATCCATTTCAGCGCCCTTATACATCCAGAAACTGTAGGAGAAGGAATCATCCACCTGATTATTTATGTAAGCCATGGCCGCATCGGTCATGTGAACCCGATCAAGGACAGAACCATATTGATCACCGCGGAAGCCCAAAGCTCCGCCCGCTTTGTCATTTTTACCGGTGGCTGCATAGGTTCCTTCGACCATCGCATCATAGCCATGGCCGCTGACATCCTTCAGGTAAACCTGTCCATCCTTTACATAGGTATCCGCCGCATCCATGGTGTAACTCATCAGCAATCGTGCCGGTTCAGTAATTGCACTAAAGGACCAATTGGAACGATTCAGTTTATACAGGGATGCCTTACCCCATTCACGTCCTGATGAATTTCCGCTGCTGGCTCCGTAGAAATAGTCGCCACCCAGCGAGATAATTCCAGTGCTGAACTGTGAACTCTTTCCGCAAACCTTACACGCATATCCGGTCTGCCCGTAGATCGCCTCTGTATGATTATCCATGCTTCCCTTATCGCACATACATTTCAGCGTCATGTGCCATCCGGTTTCCTGCTCATCCTTATCTCCGTCACCATCGCCATCCTCGTAGTCGGTATAAAGAGCAGCCGTCGCATGTGCCGCTTCCTTTGTGACAAATCCGATTGCATCACCGGTGACCGATTGTCCCACTTCAACCGTATCCATGTAGAGAGGTATCGATCCATCAATCAGATAACGGCTATAGCTGGGAAACTCGGTTCCGCTGGGCCGCCCATAGCACTCCAGCCACAGATCACCGGTATCCTTATCATATTCCAGATTCTGAACACCGTACTCCTGATTGCCCGCATAAGCAAACATCTTATGTTTATAGAGATACTTTTCCCCTTCCGTCACTTCGGACGTTAATCTGGTTTCATTGAAAGGGAGAAGATTCTGGCTGTTAATCTCATCCGGATCATATACGAGGAAAACAAAGTTTTCATTATCGTAACGCTTTGCATTTCCATACGGTCCATAGGTGACAATCATGTAGGTCTTATTGTCCACAATATCCACATCACCGTCGCCATCAGTGTCATAACCACCTCCGGGCAGTTTACCGAAAGTAATGCCGTCAATACCACCGGTGCCATAGCGATGACCCATGGAACCGGAATTATTGTTATGCTCTCCCGCCGCCAGATTGTTGACAAAATCTGTGCCGACCTGAGGAACATAGAGACCATACATCACGCCGGGATCCGTGTAATGCATATCGCCGGTGATCGCATCCCCGTCGAACACGCAGATATACCAGCGCTCGGAGGCCTTGTACTCCAAAGAGCCGTAAATCTTTCCGTCATACCATGCGATGCAGCCGACATGAGCACCGCTGGAGATAGAACCTGCGGCCATTCCTTTTACCGTTCCGACGATCTCTCCGGTTCTCATATCCACCTTCACCAATATATTGGTAAAGGACATGTACATATACTTCTGTTCGTCATCGCAGACAATTCCCTGCAGATGGCCGGCGCCGCCCTCTGATGCGGCAGTGGACCAACTTCCACCATCAATGGTGTACTCACAGTTCTGCAGGACATTTTCCCATGCCGTCAACGTCTCTGCCTTTGCGGTCTCTGTTCCGTCAAATACCGGCATCACAGGAAAGCACAATGCCAGTGCGAGAATCAGACCAAGGATTTTCTTCAGGTTCTTTTTCATGTTGTCTCCTTTCATGATTTTGTTTGTCTTTTGCTGTTTTATGCGTATTTATGATTATTTATGCATTATTTTATTGTTTTTCTTCTTTACTTTTATTCATTATTAATAACTTTCTTCACATTCACGCAGCAAATATGGTTATTTTTACCTTCTGCCCAATTATTTTATACCACTTCTCCGGTATTTTCGTCAATACCTAGCCAGAAATTGACAATTCTGTCACATTATGATAAAATCCATTCAAATTCCATAGTCAATACAATCATATATTATCACAAACATGCAAAAGGAGTTTTATGTCATGTTCTATACCGAGCGCCAACGCCAGATTCTATCTCATCTTGAAACAAATAAAAACATCTCTGTCCGGGAGCTGGCCGATCTGCTGTTTGCCAGCACCAGCACCATTCGCCGTGATCTGTCCGAGTTGGAATCCTTCGGTGTTCTTAAGCGCATCCATGGCGGTGCCATTCTGACCGGCGGAGCCAACGTTGACGCTACCGCCCCCTACCGTCAGATCCAGCGACAGGAAGAAAAAGATCGGATCGCCCAATTGGCCTTTCCTTTTCTGTCCGGCTCCACCAATTACTTTTTTGATTCCAGCTCCACCGTCCGTTCCCTGGCACTGAAACTGACCGATTACAAGGATGTTCGGATTGCCACTAACGGACTCTGTCTGCTTTCCATGCTGCACAGTACACCAAATCTCTCCGTAGTATCCTGTGGCGGTTATCTTCGCTCTCCCCACGACGAATTCACCGGAACCGTGGCGGTGCAAGCCATCCAGAACATGAGTGCCGACTATTTCTTCTTCTCTTGTGCCGGTTTCTCTCTTGCACAGGGCGCAACGGAATTCAGCGACGAAAATGTGGCCGTAAAACATGCCTTTTTCCAACACTCGAAAAAACATATTCTGTTATGTGATCATACGAAATTTGGAAAAGAATATTTCTTTAAGTCTTTTGATATCCGAGATATTGACTATGTGATTACAGACAAAAAACCCGACGACCGGACCTTCATTGATGTGCTGGGCGATCGTCTGATCTACCCTTCCGTTTAATTTCTCTGATTTTTATCACATAATAGAAATAACCCCTGACCGAACTGTTCTACAACTCAGTCAGGGGTTATTTCTCTGAATTCTTGATATCTAACATCTTTGGATAACCTCTCTTTCTACAGATTTCACTGATGACGATCCAAACGATTTCGTCTCTGACCCTTCGCTCATCCGGTCATAGGTTTATTTGCTTTCGGCTGTTCTTTCCTTTATCTCCCGATAAATATATTTTGTGTTTCTCCTCTATATCAGCCGTCTCTCTATTTGCTTTCGACCTAATGCCTTTGCTCCGGATCTATTCGGTTTTTTTACCTGTTCATTGGTATCACCTCTTGACTGTAATATAGCACAACGAAAGCCATATTTCAATACGTAATAATGTATAAATTTCACAGTTATTATTTATTCAATTCGCAGATTATCCTCTTAGATGCGCGTTTTCTATTGACAAGCTGTGTGATTGTTTGATATGCTAAATATGTTAGGGTCGATCCGCAGATCGACCCTTCTTTTTGTTTATGTTCGCTTATGAGTGATATTTGCACAGCTTATATCATTTTAACTCATCCATCTTTCCCTTTTTCTGTCACTCCGTCATGGTCATCAGGGTCAGTGCCATCTCCGCCACCCGACACAGCTCCTCCACGGTTGTGTATTCGCTGCAGGAATGACAATTTTCCATTGCCGATGCCAGCACCAGACCCTCCATGCCTTTATTGGCAAACACATTGAGATCACTTCCGCCAAAGGTTTCTCCCAGATCAGGCTCCACACCCATCATCCGGCAGGCCGATTCAAACCGCTTCACCACGGGGCTGCCCAAATCCGTCTCGTAGGCCTTGATGCACACCTTACTTTCTGCTGCGATCTCTGCCCCGGCTTCTCTCGCCGCCTTTTCGAAGGTTTCTATGATCAGCTCCGTCTCGTCCAGCGCCTTTTGATGACTATAGCTGCGCACCTCGCCTCTCACCACACAGGATTCCGGCACAATATTGGTGGCTGCACCACCGCTGATCAGACCGATATTGGCGGTAGTCTCCTCATCCACATGGCCAAGCTGCAGTCTCCCAATGGCTTTGGATGCGATCTGAACCGCATGTATGCCCTTTTCCGGTGCAAATCCGGCATGAGAGGCTTTTCCCTTTACCTCGATCTGAAAGGAGATGATGCTGGGCGCTTTTCTGGCCGCGCGTCCCGTTTGACCGGTCAGATCAAAAATATAGGCATCTTTTGATTGGAGTTTTGTCATATCAAAGGCACTTGCTCCGGTTCCGTAAACCTCCTCACCGGTGGTAAACAGCACCTCGATGGGTCCGTGAGAGATATTTCCCTCCTTGATCACCTGAAGTGCCTCCAAAATACCGGCCACACAGGACAGATCATCTGCTCCCAGAACCGTATCTCCCGCCGAAGTGATCCTGCCGTCGTCATGGATTACCGCCCGCTTTCCGTATGCGGGAGACACGGTATCCATGTGACCGCAATACAACACCGGTTCCATCTCCAACGTCCCGGGCAGGGTGGCGATCAGATTGCCGCAATTACTGCCGGAAACCGGCGCCGTGTCATCCTCCTCCACGGACAGCCCAAGGGCGAGAAGCCTCTTTTTCAGTTCCTCGCACATTTCCCGCTCCTTGTAGGAAGGGCTATCGATGGAAACCAATTTCACAAAGGTATCCAATAATCTCTCTCGATTGATCTGCTTATTCACGCTTTCTCTCCTGTCACAATCACTGTCCCTTTTTTTCATTACGATTCACATCTATCACGCAAAATCCAAACGAGTCCCCTCAACAAACTTTTACTCCCTGGATAAATACCGTCTCTGCCTTTACTCTGGTGTCCATGGGACAGCCCTTCGCGATGACCAGATCGGCATCCTTTCCCACTTCGATAGAGCCGACTCTGTCCTCAATACCAAGATGCTTGGCCGGATTGATGGTAATGGTCTTTAAGGCCTCAAACTCATCTAAGCCTTCACGCATCAAAAGACCTGCCACCAGCGGTAAATACTCCTCTGCCACAATCGGTGAATCGGTCATTACAGATACCTGACAGCCCGCCTTCACCAGCTTAACCGCCGCCGAAGGATGTCCATTGAAATTTTCTGTCTTTTTGGTCTGGTACAGGTATGGTCCACAGACAATGGGATACCCCTCCTTGGCCAGCGTCTCTGCCACTGAACCGCCGTCTGAGACGTGCTCCAATGTCAGGCGCACATCACACTCCTTCGCCACGCGAATAGCCGTAAAAATATCATCCTTGCGATGGGCGTGAGCCTTCATGGGGATCTCCTTGCGGATCACCGGGATCATAGCCTCCATGGCCGCATCATACCGGGGCATCTTACTGATATCGCCATTTGCCAGCTGTTTTAACTGATCATATTCCTTTGCCTTCATGATCGTCTCTCGAATGGTGGCCGCAATGGTCATACGGGTGGTCAGCTTATCCATAAGCGCCCGCTTGGGATTCTCTCCAAAGGCCATTTTCATGGCAACCGGATCCTTTACCACCATATCATCCACCCGGTCTCCTCTGGTTTTCATGGCCAGATGAGTGCCTGCAATACAGCCTACACTTCCCGGACCAACGCAAACACAGGTCACACCGGCCATTGCAGCGGCCCTAAAGGTGGGTTCCTCCGGATTGATACAGTCGATCCCTCTCTGCTCCGGTGTACAGCGGTCATACTTCTCCACATCGTCCTTTGTCACATCTCCGCCATAACCAAACATACCGATATGGGTGTGTGCGTCAATAAAGCCGGGGTAAATATCCTTTCCCGACGCATCAAAAATCTCCGCCTCCGGCGCGTCAATATCCGCCTCGATTTTAGCAATCTTTCCGTCCTTCACTAAAATATCCGCCCTAAACGGGTCCGGGGTAATGGCGTCGTGAATCATTCCGTTTTTGATCAGCAGCATGGTACATCTCCTTTCGGGGGTAGATCTTTTGTCCTTGGAATTACTATTTATATCATATATCTTTCTTATCTCTTTATCAACATTTTTTTGATGACAGCCGCTTTTCAGTCTCTCCTGCGCCCAAACATGGTCGTCACAAAAAACATAAATCTCAGAAAGTATACCAGGGACGTGAACATCCCTGCCAGATAGGTCATGGCCGCTGCCGACAAGACCTTCCTTGCCCCGTCCATCTCCTCGTCGGTCAGTATCCCTTCGTCCCGAAGCATCGCCTTTGCCCGGCGGCTGGCGTTGAACTCCACCGGCAGTGTCACCACTGTAAAGAGAAAAGCTGCTCCGTAGAGAAAAACGCCCAGCATCGCCAGATAATATCCCAAATTTGTATTTCTTGCGGCAAACAGTCCTCCGTCAATCAATAACCCCACCAACACCAAAGGCATGGCCAGTCTCGATCCAAAATTTACCACGGGAACCAGGGCCGTTCTCACCCGATAAAGCAAATATCCTGCTTTGTTCTGCATCACATGGCCAACCTCATGGGCTGCCACCGCCGCAGCCGCCACGGAAGCCTCTCCATAGGTAGTGTCGGAGAGGTTTACCTTTCCTTGAGTCGGGTGATAGTGATCGGTGAGACTTCC
>JAFOFP010000089.1 GCA_017387285.1 Lachnospiraceae bacterium | reverse complement strand
TGAGTGTCTACGGCTCTGGATTCGCCCTCATAGTCATAGCCCCAGCATTTGACCAGAAGCTGCTCCCGGCTTAGGACCGTGTTGCGGTTGCGCATGAGACAGAGCAAAAGGGAATATTCCTTTGGCGTCAGGCTGACCTCCCGTTCATTGACAAAAACCGTCTGGGAGGAGAGTACCATGCGGATGGCTCCTGCGGTAAGCTGGTCACCGGTCAGGACATTGCCGCGGCTGCGGTTGATCAGTGCGGTGATCTTTGCGTGGAGCACGGCCAGAGAGAAGGGCTTGGTGATGTAGTCGTCGGCCCCCAATTCATAGCCTAGGAGCTTATCCTCCTCGTCAGACAGGGCAGTGAGGAAGATGATGGGTACGTCGGAGTGTTTTCTGATGGCACGACAGACGCTCAGTCCGTCAAGCCCCGGCATCATAATATCCAGAAGAACGCCGTCAAATTCAAGGCTCTCAGCCAGATGCAATGCCTGGAGTCCGTTGGCTGCAGGGGTCGGTTCGTCCCCTTTGCTGTGAAAGTAGTCGCATAGGATAGCCAGAAGTTTGGGCTCATCCTCAGCGATCAGTATACGTTGGTTCATGTGTTCCCTCCTTTCTGACCTCAGTGTAGCAGACAGATTTGTAATTTATTTGTCAGTTTTCTGTTTTTTATTTTATCATGAACAGGAAAATATTTCAAAGGAATATGACCGGAGAGACCCCTGTTTGCAGTTGAAAAATGTGCGGATCAATGATATACTTTGGGCAAATATACATACACAGGAGAAAGATTATGTTTATTACCAACGATATCAAATATATCGGCGTCAATGATCATCAGGTGGATCTGTTTGAGGGACAGTATGTGGTTCCCGGCGGCATGTCCTACAATTCTTATGTCATCATGGATGAGAAGATCGCAGTCATGGATACGGTTGATGTCAATTTTACGGAGGAATGGCTGGAGAATCTGAAGGCTGTTCTGGGCGACAGACTGCCGGATTATTTGGTGGTTCACCATATGGAGCCGGATCACTCTGCCAATATTTTTAACTTTGCCAAGGCATATCCGGAGGCGAAGATCGTTTCCTCTGCTAAGGCCTTTGTGATGATGAAAAACTTCTTTGGTACCGATTTCGCTGACCGTCAGGTGGTGGTAGGTGAGGGATCCACCCTTTCGCTTGGCAGCCATGTGCTGACCTTTGTGACGGCGCCCATGGTTCACTGGCCGGAGGTGATCGTGTCCTACGACAGCACCGACAAGGTTCTGTTCTCCGCAGACGGTTTCGGAAAGTTTGGTGCTCTGGATGTGGAGGAGGATTGGGCATGTGAGGCCAGACGGTATTATATCGGCATCGTGGGTAAATACGGCGCTCCCGTGCAGGCGTTATTAAAGAAGGCGTCCGGTCTGGATATTCAGGTCATCTGTCCCCTTCACGGTCCCGTGCTGAAGGAAAATCTGGGATACTACCTTAACTTATATGATATTTGGTCATCCTACCGTCCCGAGGAGGAGGGCGTTCTGATCGCTTACACCTCTGTTTACGGAAATACAGAGCGGGCAGTGATGCAGCTGGCGCAGCTTCTGGAGGAGAAGGGTGCGCCTAAGATCGTGGTGACCGATTTGGCCAGATGTGACATGGCTGAGGCGGTGGGGGATGCATTCCGCTACAGCAAGCTGGTTCTTGCGACCACAACCTATAACGCTGAGATTTTCCCCTTCATGCATGAGTTTATCCATCATCTGACGGAGCGAAATTACAGTAATCGCACGGTAGGTCTTGTTGAGAACGGAAGCTGGGCACCTATGGCGGCTAAGGTGATGAAGGGTATGTTCGAGAAGAGCAAAAACCTTACCTTTACCGAGACTAC
>JAFOFP010000088.1 GCA_017387285.1 Lachnospiraceae bacterium | reverse complement strand
CTGGATGCCGGTGTATTCCGGGTGATCCTCGGAACCGTGGCGGTGACCGAGCCGGAATTTACCCAATCCATGGTTGCCAAGTACGGAGAACAGATTGCCGTAGGTGTGGATATCCGCGACGGATTTGTTGCCATCAAGGGGTGGACAGAGGTTTCTGCCCTCAGCTGCCGTGCATTTTGTCGGCAGTTAAGTGAGATTGGTGTGAAAACCATTATCTGCACCGATATCTCCAAGGACGGCTGTCTGGGCGGCACCAATCTCCCCCTCTATCGTGAGCTGTCCAAAGAGTTTTCTATGAATATTGTGGCCTCCGGCGGTGTGTCCACACTGAACGATGTGCGCGCCCTGAAGGAAATGGATCTGTACGGCGCTATCCTCGGCAAGGCACTTTATACCGGAAACATTGACCTGAAAAAGGCAATTAACTTGTGCCAATAACCATTCCTTTTTAAAAAACCATATTGCCAAACCGGCGATTTAAAGGGAGACAATCAACATGATCACAAAACGAATCATCCCCTGCCTTGACGTCCGCGACGGGCGAGTGGTGAAGGGCGTACAGTTTGAAGGCATCCGGGACGTCAGTTCCCCGGTGGAACTGGCCAGATACTACAGCAGCCACGGCGCCGACGAACTGGTTTTCTATGATATTACTGCCTCCTTCGAGGGGCGAAAGCTGTTCACCGAGATCCTCACCGAGACAGCCCACTCAGTTTTTATTCCACTGACGGTGGGCGGCGGCATCAATACGGTTGACGATTTTGATCGTGTTTTAAAATGCGGTGCCGACAAGGTCAGCGTCAACTCCGGAGCCATCCGAAATCCCGGTCTGATTCTGGATGCGGCTAAGAAGTACGGTGACCAGTGCGTAGTTCTCTCCATCGATGCCAAGCGCACTGACGGGCATTTCTGTGTCTACGCCAAAGGCGGCCGTGAAAACACAGGGATCGATGCGGTGGAATGGGCCAAGGCCGGTGTGGCAAAGGGTGCCGGCGAGATCGTGCTGAATAGCATCGATACCGATGGTGTGAAAAACGGTTTTGATCTGGAGATGTTAGAGGCCATCTGCGACGCAGTGAATGTTCCGGTCATTGCCTCCGGCGGTGCCGGAAAGGCTGAGGACTTCATTACCCTGTTCAAGACCCTTCCTAAAGTAGATGCCGGACTGGCTGCCTCCATCTTCCACTTTGGTGAGGTGGATATCCTGGATCTGAAGCGGACACTGGCGGGTGAAGGGATCAACATGCGGCTGTGAATCATCAATAGAGGCATTTTTCTTTTACAAAAAGAAATAAGCTAAATTCCAATTTACTTAATAACGATCAAAAACACACAAGGAGACTTCCCATGCTGAACATAGACGAACTGAAATTTGACCAAAACGGTCTGATCCCCGCCATCGTGGTGGACGCCAAAACCAAGGATGTGCTGACTCTGGCCTACATGAACAAGGAAAGCCTTGCCATCAGCATGGCAGAGAAAAAGACCTGCTTCTGGTCCCGCTCCCGTCAGGAACTGTGGAGAAAAGGCGAAACCTCCGGCAATTACCAGCACATCGTCAGCATCACTGCGGACTGCGACAAGGACGCTCTGACGGTCATGGTGGAGAAAGACGGACCCGCCTGCCATCTGGGCACCGAGTCCTGCTTTACCAACCCGGTATTTGCAAACGATGAGCTTCATGAGTTTTCTTTGGATGGACTGATGGAGTTGCTTCAGGGGAGAAAGAAAGACAAACCGGCCGGCTCCTACACCACCTATCTGTTTGAGAAGGGTATCGATAAAATTCTGAAAAAAGTCGGTGAGGAATGCACCGAGGTAATCATTGCCGGAAAGGCTGACGATAAAGCCGAGACCATCTACGAGATCGCTGATCTGACCTACCATGTGATGGTACTGATGACCGAGATGGGCATCTCCCTCGAAGAAGTTCGTGATGAGCTGGCCTCCCGCCACATCATCGATCACAAGGTAAAGCAGGAGAAAATGACCAAATGATCAAAGCCAATTTTCACACCCACACCACCTACTGTGATGGAAAAAACACCCCCGAGGAGATGGTACAGGCTGCCATCGCTCTGGGCATGACTGCCATCGGTTTTTCCGGTCACTCCCACAGCGTCACCGAAACCTACGGGATGGATCCGAAAACCATCGTTCAATACCGGGCAGATATTCTGGCGTTGAAAGAAAAATACGCCGGACAGATCGATATTCTTCTGGGACTGGAACAGGATTCCCTCTGCTCCGCCCCGGATTACAATTATGATTATCTGATTGGTGCCGTCCACGCCTTCTTCAAAGACGGTCATTATATCTGTGTGGATGAAGCAGAACGCACCATGCTTCACAACGTGGAAGCCTATTATGGCGGCGATTTCTATGCCTACGCCGAGCATTACTATCAGGTATTGACTGAAACGGTGCTGAAATATGATCCCACCTTTATTGCTCACTTCGATCTGGTAACCAAATTTAACGAGGGCGGAAAACACTTTGATGAATCCCACCCCCGTTACCGTAAGGCGGCACTGGATGCTCTCCACACACTGATCAAAGCCGGAAAGCCCTTCGAGATCAACACCGGGGCCATCAGCAGAGGCTATCGGGTCACCCCCTACCCTGCACCTTTCATCTTGCAGGAGATCCATGATCTGGGCGGAAAGATCATTCTGTCGGGTGATACCCATGCCTGTGATGGGTTACTGTGCGAATATGAGCAGGCGACCCAACTGGCAAAGAAATGCGGTTTCAAGACAGCCATGGTGATCACAAAAGATGGATTAACAGAAGTTCCTCTTTAAGAAATTATCCCCTTCTTTTTTCCTCTATAACGAACTCCCGGAGTGAACACGATATCTTGATCACTCCGGGAGTTCCATTTTCGATTATGATTTCTTTTTGTTCTATCTACAGTGTCGTTCTTCCCATCACTTTCTCAATATGGGTTGATTACTTACACTGCCTCCAGTGCACTCTCAATATCCGCAAGGATATCATCGATATGCTCAATACCCACAGACATACGAACCATATCCGGTGCCACGCCTGCTGCGATCAGATCCTCATCGTTCATCTGGCGATGGGTGGTGGATGCGGGGTGAAGCACACAGGTATGAGCATCTGCCACATGGGTAGCGATCATAGCCACCTTCAGGCCTGCCATGAATTTCTCTGCGCCTGCTCTGCCGCCCTTCACGCCGAAGGAGATAACACCGCAGGTACCGTTGGGCATGTACTTCTTTGCGATCTCGTAATACTGATCACCGGGCAATCCTGCAAACTTCACCCAAGCAATCTTGTCATGAGCCTGCAAATACTCAGCTACCTTCTGCGCGTTTGCACAGTGGCGCTCCATGCGCACGTGGAGAGACTCAAGGCCAATATTCAGAATATAAGAGTTCATGGGAGAGGGAGTCGCACCCAGATCACGCATCATCTGCGCGGTAGCCTTGGTGATGTAAGCTCCACCCTTGCCGAAACGCTCTGCGTAAGTGATCCCGTGGTAAGAATCATCGGGAGTGGTCAATCCGGGGAACTTGTCCGCATGAGCCATCCAATCGAAATTTCCGGAATCTACGATACAGCCGCCCACCGTAGCGTCATGTCCATCCATGTACTTGGTGGTGGAATGAACCACGATATCTGCGCCCCACTCAAAGGGTCTGCAGTTGATGGGGGTAGCAAAGGTATTGTCAATGATCAGCGGAACGCCGTGTGCATGAGCCGCATTTGCCCAACGCTCGATATCCAGAACCTTCAGGGCAGGGTTAGCGATGGTCTCACCATAGACAGCCTTGGTATTGGTGCGGAACGCTGCCGCCAGTTCCTCGTCGGAGCAATCGGGATCAAGGAAAGTGAACTCAATGCCCATCTTTTTCATGGTCACGGAAAACAGATTGAAGCTGCCGCCGTAGATCGCTGCAGAGGAGATCACATGGTCTCCTGCAGAGCAGATATTAAACACGGAAAAGAATACGGCGGACATACCGGACGCCGTCAGCATAGCCGCGGAACCGCCCTCCAGCTCACAGATCTTTGCTGCCACCATATCATTGGTGGGATTCTGCAGACGGGTGTAGAAATAACCCTCTGCCTCCAGATCGAACAGAGCTCCCATCTGCTCGCCGGTGTCATATTTGAATGTGGTGCTCTGAATGATCGGGATCATACGAGGCTCACCGTTACCGGGGACATAGCCCCCCTGGATACAATTTGTTTCACGCTTCCACTGTTTCATGTGATGTACTCCTTTGTCGTTGAGTTTATGTCTGATTGATTTCAGTATAACACGATATCACCGAATTGGCGATATATTTTTATTCTAATTAAGGAA
The DNA here is from genome assembly GCA_017387285.1 of Lachnospiraceae bacterium. Taxonomy (GTDB): domain Bacteria; phylum Bacillota; class Clostridia; order Lachnospirales; family Lachnospiraceae; genus RGIG423. The sequence continues at coordinate 2,124 of JAFOFP010000088.1, read as the reverse complement.
ACAGCAGGCCAAAACCACTGCTGCCACCTGCAGGAAAAGGATCGACGGCATCCCGAACACAAAGCTTTTATGTTTGGTCTTGTGTCTGAAAGTATACATACCGAGGATCGAACCTACACTGCCGCCCACAAGAGCCACCAAAAACAATTGTTTTTCCGGAATGCGCCATTTATCTTTCCTGGCCCTCTGCTTATCCACATACATCTGGATAAATCCCACCAGATTGATCAGGATCAACCATACGGTCAGCATGTTCAGCAGCATCCTGTCTCCTCCTTCACACCCCAGTTATCCTCTCTGTCTGTTTTATCCGACTGTACCTTGCAACGCACCTCGCCTGCGTCACATCTTCCGAATTTCGTTATCTTCCTCCGGCAGTCTGATATCTCTTCATTGTCTCCTCCAACTCCTGATCCACATTCTTCACCAGATCAGGTCTGGACAGGTCATAATTGCGTCCCTTTCGCTGCAAAAACCGATAAGCGATCATGAAGGTCATCTCATTGAACCGGGTAAAATACCGGTCATTGATCCGCCGAATACGCTCCTCCACGGTGGCATCGGGAAGAGCACAGCCATAAGCCATGACCTCGTCCAACGTCTCAAAGCAGATCTGCTCCTGTAAGGTGAAATCCGACGAGATATTTTGCTGGTAAAACACATAAATATACACGCGAAGCCAATCCGTGGGGCCCACAAACCACTGTCCCTCTGTATCATATTTGGCTGTCATGGACTCCACCTCCCGCTTCCATGCCTCAGACACATAGGAGGCCTCTGCGATGCGGTTGATCTCTGCCTCGGTAAGGCTCAGGTCATATCGCTCATTGAAGGTGCTGATGATCCGATTTCTGCGATTTAACGGTTTGGGCAGGATCTTGCTGGCCGTGTAGGAAGTATAACTGCCTTGAGTATTGTAGCTTGTCTGACTTGCCCGATAATTTGCCTGCTCCCCGGTCTTTGTCCCGGCAGACTGGGATGTCTTAGCCCTATACTGTCCCGAAGTTGGACCTGCCGTCTGACCTCCAGTTTGTCGGTTTCTCTGCTCCCACTCCCGCTTCATGCGATCGTAATCCGATTTCTGATGGCTCTGCCTCTTCTTATTATCCTCGGTCTTTTTCTTCGCCACAAAGACAATCATGGCGATGGCCGCGATCCAGAGGATCGGTGAAGGCACAAACCACCCCACAACCGTAATACTGATATAGAGCTTTAACAGCCACTTGAACAGATCACTGTTCTTGCGATCCTTTTCATTCCCTGCAAACAGAATAATAAACAGAATAAACAAAAAAATATTCATAACTTCTCCCCGTGCACTTGTCCTAAGACAAACACTATGAGAATAAGTATACACGAATCCTTTCAGAAGTGCAATCCTGTTTTCCTCTTACAACGAGCTGATTTCCAGCTCAGTCTCATCGATCTTGATCATATCCTTCCGGTTCATCATTTCATACAGTACCGGAACTACAAACAGTGTCATCAGGGTAGCATAGGTCAGACCACCGATGGAAACCACTGCGATGGGCTGCATCATCTCCGAACCGGTACCCACGCCCATAGCCATGACGATGAGGCCGAGGATGGTGGTGATGGAGGTCATCAGAATAGGGCGGATACGGGTCACACCGGCGTCCACTACTGCCTCCCGCTTTTCCATTCCCTCCAGACGTACCTGATTAATATAGTCTACCAGCACAATACCGTTGTTTACGATAATACCGCACAGCATGACAAATCCGATCAGCGAAATAACGCTGAGCTCCATTCCGGTGATCAGCAGGGCAAGGAAGCCTCCGGTGAATGCCAGGGGAATGGTGAACATAACAATAAACGGAGATTTCAATGACTGGAACTGTGCCGCCATGATCAGATAGACCAACAGCACACCCAAAAGCAGCATGAGACCCAACTGCTCAAACGCCTCCATGATGGTCTCATTCTCACCGGTGTATTCGATGGACATACCGGCGGGCAGGTCATAAGATGCCAATGCATTCTGTACCTCTGCCGTCACATTGGTCACATTATAGCCATCTGCGATTCCTGCACTGATGGTCAGATATCTCCGCTGATTCTGGCGGGAAATAGTGCTCAAGGACTCTGTATCTTTGATTTCCG
>JAFOFP010000087.1 GCA_017387285.1 Lachnospiraceae bacterium | reverse complement strand
GCAAGGCACGAGGAGGAATGTCTTGCCTGTCCATGGAATTATCTTTGCCGGGGCGGATGCAGACGGGATCGGGAGCCGGAAGCCGGTGCAGGCATCGGGAAGAACTATTTCTGCCCGGCGTATAAGGAATTTTTGCCCTACGCAAAAGACCGATTGATCGAGATCGGAAGGCTGTGGATACGCAGGTAGGGATCTGAATTGTATATTTATTCGTAGAACGAAGTGAAAATCAGCCGAAAACCAAAAAAAATTTGGTTTTTCGGCTGATTTATTCAAAAAAGTATTGAAATATTCAGCGAAAAGCAGTATGATATTCGGTAATTATCATATGCGTACTGAAATGAAATAACAGGTATGTGGCAGAAATGATAGACACCGGGAGGAATGATTTATGAAGCGAACATTAGCATTTTTGTTGGCCATGATTATGGTCATCAGCACATTGACCGCTTGCGGCGGCGACCCCAAGGAGACCCAGGGAACTCCTGACGGAACTCAGGGTCAGAAGGAGACTTCCGCAGCAAAGCCGGATAAAACTCTGGATGAGATGACTGACGATGAGATTCTGGAGGCAGCAGCAAATCTGTTTAAAGGTCGTGAGTTTACTACCGCTTACAAGACCTCTTTCTCCAGCTCTTATGCATCATTGAACTATTTCAGCACCTCTTACGCCACCGTAAGAGAGATCGTATCCAACTGTATCGATGGTCTGGTAGAGCCGGATACCTACGGCTTGTATGTGCCCTCTCTGGCTGAGAGCTGGGATCACAATGACGATTATACCGTATGGACCTTCAAGATCCGCGAGGGTCTGAAGTGGGTAGATCACACCGGAGCAGAGACTGAGTATGCGGTTACCGCACAGGATTTTGTAGACGGTATCCGTTACATCGGTGATCCCTTGAACGGTGCATATTCCCTGCGTGTGGTTCGTAACCTGATCAGCGGACTGTATGATTATTATTGGGGTCTGGATGATATCGATTGCGGAATCGATACCACAACCAAACGTGATGATCTGGTTGCTAAGTTTGACGAGATCGTTGGCGTTAAGGCACTGGACGAGTATACGGTTGAGTACAGACTGGATTCCGGTGCACCCTACTTCCTGTCTTTGATCGAGAGCAGTATGCTGCTTTTGCCCATCGAGTATGACTATGCCATAGCTTTGGGCGAGGATTTCGGTGTGGACAACGAGCATATGCTGTACTGCGGAGCTTACTATATCTCCGGATTCCAGCGTGACAAGTCCATCGTGCTGTCCAAGAATACCCATTACTGGGATGCAAACAAGGTAAATCTGGAAACCATCAATTATCAGATGATCGCTGACGGAACTACCTCTGTTGAGATGTTCAAGCGTGGTGAGTTGGATTATACCAGCGTTGAGTCTGAGGAGTATATGTCCTTAAAGGATACCGAGTGGGGCGACAACCTGGTTCCCAACGAGTTCAGCATGAGCACTAACTATCTGTGGCTTGATTTCGTAGGTGCTAACCCTGAGTTCAGAACCTTTGTACAGAACGAAAACTTCCGTAAGGCGCTGCAGACCGCAGTCAGCCGTGTGACCTGGGCTTCCCTGAGAGAGCCTGTAGATCCCACCCGTTTGATCAGAAATACCATCAACGCCGAGGGCGCGATCTTTGATTCCAACGGCAAGGATTACACCGATTATGAGCCTCTGGCAACCATCAAGAATACCGATTACGCAGCAGATCCCGCAGCGGCACGTAACTACATGGAGGCTGCGATCAAGGAACTGTGTGACGGTGCAGGAAATATTAAGGGCATTGAAGCCGGCAAGGTAGATTACCTGCCTGTGGTTGCGGTTGACGTTGACGCTAAGCTTCCTGTAACTTTGGTTTATGTAGGTACCGACGATGAGAGTGAGATCATCATGGCTCAGCTGTTCGAGACCATGGTCGAGGAGGCGATCGGAACCGATTATATCGATGTTGTTCTGGCATTTGATACCAGCGGAAGCTTCTACGGAACCGTAGGCGGAAGCAACGACGGTCCTTTCAACTATGATATTTACTTTGATTCCCTGTCCACCGGATACGCAGATCCCTCCGGAATTCTGACCCGTATCGGTACGGAGGAAGTGGAGAATGTAGGTGCTTACATCGTTCCTGAGTACGATGCACTGATCGAGAAGGCTCTGGAGGCAGAGACCTTTGAGGAGCGTCTGCAGTACTTTGCAGAGGCAGAGGCATTCCTGCTTGAGGGTGCATACATGATCCCCGTTATGTCCAGCCTTCGCGGATATCACATGACCTTCGAGGTTCCTTATACCTGCCCTCGTACCCTG
>JAFOFP010000086.1 GCA_017387285.1 Lachnospiraceae bacterium | reverse complement strand
GAGTATCAGCTGATCTTTGTCCTCTATGAGGGAAAGACCCGACTGGCCGGATATTATACCAGAGTGCGGGCGCAGGCGGATACTGCGGTGGCAGGCGCGGTGGACTTTGCTTTGACATTCTCCGATAAGACCTTTCTGGAGGATCCCGATGAGATGATCATTGCTCAGCTGGAAAGTAAACCCGGTGCGGATAATTCCAGCCTTGGCCATACGGATATTTATTCCAGTTATAGTCATGTGCTCTGGGGAAAACTTGATCCCGTCAAGGGCAGTGATATCACGGTTCGCATCCACGAATTTGACCGGTTGATGACGGCGTTGGAGCTTTCTTATTCCATCACTTCCCGGGATGAGGCAGGCAGGACGGAGTTCTACGACGTCAATGAGTACTACAGCGTTCGGTATGTTAATGGAAAATATTATCTGATGACCTACGAGCGTGAGGTGGATCAGGATTTTTGCGGTGAGGATGTGGTTTCTGAGCTTGGTCAGCTGGAGCTGGGCATTGTCTCTGAAGATACATTGCCGGTTCAGAGTGTCAGAAACGGAAAGAGGGTCGCATTTGTACGGGAAAATGAGCTGAGATGCTATGATGGAGTGAAAAACGAGCTGAGAACATTGTTCACTTTTTCCGAAAACGAGACGGATGTGTGCTCGGAATACGGAGAACACAGCATTCGCATCGTGGAAGTGTCTGAAGAGGGCAATGTGGAGTTTTTGGTATACGGATACATGAACCGCGGTCCCCATGAGGGAGATACGGGCATTTGCTTCTATCGGTATCTGGCAGCGGAGGATGCGCTGGAGGAGGTATTCTATATTTCTTCGCAGTTAAACTATGAGCGCATTCATGCGGAAATGGGCAAGTTGAGTTACCTAAACAGCAATGGACTGTTTTATCTGATGTATGAGGGAAATGTCTATGCCATTGACATTGAGGGTGGAGAGTATGTGAAGCTGGCTCAGGGACTTCGGCCGGAAACCCTGGCGGTAGATGAGAAGCGTGGTGTGGTGGCATGGCAGGAGTTGGATGAAAATGGTGTGGGAACGGATATTATCATTTATCATCTGGACACCGGCGAACGTCGAAAAATTGAGGCGCCTGAGGACGAATTGATCGAGATGAAGGGATTTATCCGGCAGGATATTCTGTACGGACTGATCCGCAGACAGGACTGGGAGGAGACCCGGCATTATTCGGCAGCCAGCCCCATCTATGCATTGGAGATCATCAATGCGGGCGGTGCGGTGGAGAGCAGATATGAGCAGAAGGGGATTTATCTGACGGACGTGGAAATCATGGAAGACCGGATCTGCTTTGGCAGACAGCGCTGGACGGGGGAGGCCTGGGAGGCACTGGAGGGTGATGTTCTTTTCTGCCGGGAAGAAAATCCGGAGGAGAAGGATTCTGTTTTGAAGATGAATTCCTCGGAGCGTAGAAAACGGGTGTATGCGCTGGATCTCGGATTGACGGAAGAAACCCTGATTGTTCGTAATTGCCCGAAGCTGTCAGTAAAATCAGGGACACAGCTGGTTTGGGACGACGAAGACAAGACCCGGAGTGACCGGTATTTTGCCTACAATAACGGACGGCTGGAAGGTGTTTTTCATACTGCCTCCGAGGCGATCGACTGTGTCGAGGCTGCCATGGGCGTTGTGGTGGATGAGAGCCAGAGGATGGTCTGGAATCGGGGAAACCGTGGTACGGCGGCCGAGATTGTCCTGCCCATAACCGCACCCATGGATAACCCGGAAAGCAGCGATTATCTGGAACTGTTTTTGCGCTGCCTCGGCGCATCGCATATTGACCTATCGGAGAAGACAGAAGGGGAGAATATGCTGCAGATCCTTCGGCGAAACTGTGAGCAGACGTTGGTTGATCTGGAAGGGGCCGACCTCAGTCAGCTGCTGTATTATCTGGATGAGGGCGTTCCGGTCCTCGGCATCGACAGTAATAATGAGGCTGTTCTTTTCGTCGGCTATCATGAAGCCTACGGAGAGACCGATCTGCTGTACTATGATCCGGTGACGGCAGCAGCGGTGGAAGTATCCCTTGAGATGGCGAAGACATGGTTTTTTGCATCGGGGAATCGATTTGTCAGCGTAATTCCGTAAAATATTTTGCTTTCTTACACGAAAACCCATTTACAAATCCTCAGGGTGTGCTATAATACAGTTAGCGTGGTGAAGTGCGGCTACGTTTTTTGTGTGATTATACGACGTTGATTATAGATAGAGGCAGAGCGCCTGCCGAGTGTGGGCGGTTTCCTGCAAAACTGATTGAATATAGCTGAGGTGGAGTATGCAGTATGTAATGAAAGGCGGTATCCCCCTGACTGGCGAAGTGACGATCGGCGGTGCGAAAAATGCAGCGCTGGGGCTTCTTTGTGCGGCAATTATGACGGATGACACCGTCGTTATCGATAATTTACCCGATGTTAGAGATACAAACCGACTGCTTGAGGCATTGTGTGAGATTGGTGCACAGGTAAAGCGCATTGACCGCCACACCGTGGAGATTTGCGGAAAGACCGTTCGCACGGTGCGTGCAGACAGTGACAATATTAAAAAGATCCGTGCTTCCTATTATTTGATGGGAGCGCTGCTTGGCAAATATAAAAAAGCAGAGATTGCACTTCCCGGCGGATGTGATATCGGCAGCAGACCGATCGATCAGCATCTGAAGGGTTTTCGTGCGCTGAATGCGTCTGCAGATATTGAGTTTGGTATGGCTGTGGCATCCAGTGAGCACCTTATGGGCGGCCATATTTATCTGGATGTGGTTTCTGTGGGAGCCACCATCAATATCATTCTGGCCGCTGCATTGGCAGATGGTGTCACGATTTTGGAAAATGCGGCGAAGGAGCCTCACGTGGTGGATGTGGCCAATATGCTCAACAGCATGGGCGCAAACATCAAGGGTGCCGGAACCGATGTCATTCGCATTAAGGGTGTGTCCCGTCTGCACGGAACCGAGTATTCCGTGATTCCCGATCAGATCGAGGCGGGTACATTTATGCTGGCGGCAGCGGTGACCAGAGGTGATGTGACGGTGAAAAACGTTATCCCCAAGCATCTGGAGGCCATTTCATCAAAGCTTATGGAGATTGGCTGCAGGGTTGTCGAGTATGATGATGCTGTTCGTGTGATCTGCGATAAGCGCCCTGTTCACACCGATGTGAAGACCCTTCCTTATCCCGGCTTTCCTACGGATATGCAGCCCCAGATGGCTGTGGCCTTGTCTGTGGCGGAGGGTACCAGTATTGTGACGGAAAGCGTTTTTGAGAGCCGTTTCCGGTATGTTACCGAGCTTACCCGCATGGGAGCTATGATCAAGGTGGTTGAGGGCAGTGCGGCTGTGATCAAAGGCGTAAATCGTCTGACCGGAGCGGAGGTAGCAGCTCCCGATCTTCGGGCAGGTGCAGCGCTGGTGCTGGCCGGCCTCAGTGCCGAGGGTTATACCGTGGTGACCCAGATTGAGTATATTCAGCGCGGATACGAGGCCTTTGCAGAGAAGCTAGCAGGCCTTGGCGCCCAGATCTCCAAAGTGGAGGATGACAGAGAAGTGATGAAGTTCAAACTGCAGGTGGTTTGATCTTTTCATGATAAATATGATGTCGGTTTATGGCTGACATCATGGTGTAGGAAGGTTGATTGCTGCGCATGTTGTGCCGTGGCAGGGCTTTCCCCGTAAATTGAAGAGTGCGAAATTCCCTTATTCAGAGTGATGGAGATACAAAGGATCTGTGAAGTCACGGCAACCCCGATACGGAAGGTGCCAACCTGAGCGAGTAATCGAACAATAAGAGGATTCGATAAACTGATGAATCGAGTCCGCTTTGTCGGGCTCTTCTTTCTTTGCAAACAGGCGGTGAATAAATGTGCCGCCCATTCATTTGTTCATAAACAGTCAGGAGGAAAAACGTGGAAAAATTTTTATTTACATCAGAATCAGTAACTGAGGGGCATCCCGATAAAATGTGCGATCAGATCTCTGACGCTATTTTGGATGCATTACTTGAGAAAGATCCCATGAGCCGTGTTGCCTGTGAAACCTGCACCAGCACCGGCTTTGTTATGGTGATGGGTGAGATCACTACCAAAGCATATGTGGATATCCCCAAGATCGTCCGCGAGACCGTGCTGGAGATTGGCTATGACCGCTCCGAATACGGCTTTGACGGACACAGCTGCTCTGTTATGACTGCCATTGACGAGCAGTCTGCGGACATTGCCATGGGTGTAGACTGTGCCCTTGAGGCCAGAGAGCATTCCATGAGTGACGAGGAGATCGAGGCCATCGGCGCAGGTGATCAGGGCATGATGTTCGGTTATGCCACCAACGAGACCCCTGAGTACATGCCCTACCCTATTTCTCTGGCGCACGCGCTGACCAGACAGCTGACCAAGGTGAGAAAAGATAAGACCCTGTCCTATTTAAGACCCGACGGAAAGAGTCAGGTGACCGTGGAGTACGATGGAAACGGAAAGCCCGTGCACATCGATGCGGTGGTTATCTCCACTCAGCATGATCCCGATGTGACACAGGAGCAGATCCATGAGGATGTGCGCAACTATGTGATTGATCCCGTTCTGCCTGCAGAGCTGGTTGACGATAACACCAAGTATTTCATCAATCCCACCGGTCGTTTCGTTATCGGCGGACCCAACGGAGACAGCGGTCTGACCGGCCGTAAGATTATCGTTGACACCTACGGCGGATATGCCCGCCACGGCGGCGGCGCTTTTTCCGGTAAGGACTGCACCAAGGTGGATCGTTCCGCAGCTTACGCAGCCCGCTATGTGGCGAAAAATCTGGTGGCTGCAGGGCTGGCAGATAAGTGTGAGATCCAGTTATCCTATGCCATCGGTGTGGCTCAGCCCACTTCCATTATGATCGATACCTACGGCACGGGAAAGCTGTCAGAGGACAAGCTGGTGGAGATCGTTCGCAATCACTTCGATCTGCGTCCCGCAGGCATCATCAAGATGCTGGATCTGAGAAAGCCGGTCTACAAGCAGACTGCCGCTTATGGCCATTTCGGCAGAAATGATCTGGATCTGAGCTGGGAGCGTCTTGACAAGGTTGAGGAGCTGAAGGCATACAAATAATCCATACGAGGAGAGTTATCGATGAAAAAGTGTTTTGGTATTGACCTGGGCGGAACTACCGTAAAGCTGGGTCTGTTTGAGGAGACAGGTGCTGTTCTTGAAAAGTGGGAGATTCCTACCCGCACTGAGGAAAACGGCAAATATATTCTTGAAGATATTGGAAATGCACTGCTTGGCAAGATGGCGGAGCTCGGTCTTTCTAAGGAGGAGATCGTGGGCGCCGGTATCGGTATTCCGGGACCGGTGATGCCGGATGGCCATGTGGCCTTCTGTGTTAACCTGGGCTGGAAAAATGTAAACCCCGGAAAAGTGCTGTCCGAGATGCTGGGCGGTATTCCGGTTTATGGCGGAAATGATGCCAATGTGGCTGCGCTTGGCGAGCAGTGGCAGGGCGGCGGCAAGGGTCATGCCAGTGTGGCTGCGGTTACTCTGGGCACGGGCCTTGGCTGTGGAATCATCATGAACGGAAAGATCGTTTCCGGAAATAAAGGGATGGCCGGCGAGCTGGGTCATGTGACCGTAAACCGTGAGGAGACCGAGGCGTGCAATTGTGGAAACAAGGGCTGTCTGGAGCTCTATTCCTGCGCTACCGGTATTGTGCGTCTGGCTAAGCGTCATCTGGCAGCTTCCGAGGAGGCATCTGTGCTGAGAAATCTTGAGACCATTACGGCGAAGGATGTGGTGGACGCAGCAAAGGCCGGAGATTCCCTGGCTGACGGTGTGCTGGAGGAGAGCATGGACTGGCTGGCACAGGGGCTTATGTTTGTCAGCTATGTGGTGGATCCGGAGGTATTCGTTGTAGGCGGCGGCGTTTCCAGAGCGGGAGATTTCCTGCTTGATAAGCTGCGCAGACATTATGACCGCTTCATGGTGATGGCGGCAGAGAAACCGGAAATCAAACTGGCGACCCTTGGCAATGATGCCGGTATCTACGGTGCAGCCAGATTGGCATTGGATCTGTAATGAAAAATTGGTGAAATCATCGATTTATCCGGCGGATTTACTTGAAACATCCGACGGAATATGATATGATGTTTGATAAATGATGATATTGCTCGGATTTGCATCGGTTCGATGTTTACAGGCAAGTAAAGAAAGGTAGGTTTCAGATAGATGAGCCAGGAGAAAGTAAACCAGTACAAAGAGCAAAAAGCCAACCGTAAGGAGCTGATGGCACAGGAAAAGCGTAAAAAAGCGAGAACTAAACTGATTGCCATCGTAGTTACGGTGATCGTGGCAGTGGGTGCAGCGGGAGCCATCGGGCTGACCATTCGCAACGAGTATAAGGCGTACATTGACTCTTTGCCCAGCTATAGTACCACTTCATTCGTTTTGACCGACGAAGCTGGCGTGCTGAACACGGACGCAGAATAATAGACAAAAAGCAGGCTGTTTCGGATTGGATCTGAGGCAGCCTTTATTCATCGAACCGGATATCGGATTCATCTGTATTTCGACAGGAAAGGGGATGCATACTATGAAGCAGGCAGGAAAGACCATCGTTATCGGACATCGCAATCCGGACACGGACTCTATTTGTTCCGCCATCGCCTACGCGCGATTAAAGACTGCGGTCACCGGTGAGGAGCATATTCCCGGCAGAGCGGGAGCGGTGAGCCCGGAGACCCAGTATGTGCTGGATTATTTTGGCGTGGAAGCACCTACACTTTATGAGACCATCGGTACACAGGTGAAGGATATCGAGTTCAATCGCAGTCCCGGTGTGGATCGCAATATTTCCCTGAAAAAAGCCTGGTCCCTGATGAAGGATCACGGCGTTGTCACCCTGCCCATCACTCAGGATGGAAAGCTGGAAGGTCTGATCACCATGGGCGATATTGCAAACTCTTATATGAATGTTTACGATAACCATATTTTGGCCGAGGCGAAGACGCCCTACAGCAACATCATCGAGACCCTTGAGGGAGAAATGCTGGTGGGCGATCCGGATGCTCTGTTTGACAAAGGAAATGTTCTGGTTGCGGCAGCAAATCCGGATCTGATGGAGAATTACATAAAGGAGCACGACCTGGTGATCCAGGGAAATCGTTACGAGTCACAGCTGTGTGCCATCGAGATGAATGCGGACTGTATCGTGGTATCTACAGGAGCACCGGTTTCCCTGACCATCAAAAAGCTGGCGGCAGAGAAGGGATGTGCGGTGATCAGCACCCCCTATGATACGTTCACAGCCTCCCGTCTGATCAATCAGAGTATGCCTATCCGGCATTTTATGAAAACCGGAGGGCTGATCAAATTCAGCGCCGACGACTACGTCCATGAGATCAAGGAGATCATGGCCAAGGAGCGTTACCGCGGCTTTCCCGTACTGGATGGGAACGGAGACTATTACGGTATGATCTCCAGACGAAACCTGCTGGGAATGCAGCGCAGGAAGGTGATCCTGGTGGATCACAATGAGCGATCCCAGGCGGTGGAGGGCATTGAGAATACGGAGATCGTGGAGATCATCGATCATCACCGTCTGGCAGCCATCGAGACGGTCCAGCCGGTGTATTTCCGCAATCAGCCTTGGGGCTGTACTGCGACGATCATTTATCGGATGTACCGGGAGGAGAGGATGGAGCCGGATGCACAGACCGCAGGACTGCTTCTGGCAGCCATTATTTCCGATACCTTGCTGTTCCGTTCGCCTACCTGTACTCACGCAGACAGAGAGGCGGCCCGTATTTTGGCAGAGCTGGCCGGTGTGGAGCCGGAGCGTCTGGGTCGGGATATGTTTGTGGCCGGCAGCGATCTGAAAGGAAAGAGTCCCAGAGAGCTGTTTTATCAGGATTACAAGGTGTTTGACTGGGAAGGCGCCACGGTGGGGATCGGACAGATCAGCTCCATGGATGAGCAGGAGCTTTTGGAGGTCAAGGAAAAATTATTGCCTTATATGCAGAAGCTTCCGGCGAAGCATGCCACCGACATGTTCTGCATTATGCTGACCAGTATCCTCAGTGAGAGCTCTGAGGTGATCTGTGACGGTCAGAGTACGCTGAATTTGTTGAAAATGGCTTACCCCGAGGCGGAGGTTCGCGAAAACTCCATCATCCTACAGGGGGTTGTTTCCCGAAAGAAACAGCTGATCCCTGCGCTGATGGATGCCTGAAAATAAATCAATGAAGGACAGTTGAGATGGGACATAATTGGGATAATATTATATTAGTGGGTATGCCGGGATCGGGAAAAAGTACCATTGCAGTGCGCATTGCCAAGGAATTGGGTTATGATTTTCTGGACGGAGACCGGATCATCGAGGAGACCCATGGTAAGAAATTGAAGGATATTATTGCTGAGCGGGGCGATGAAGGTTTTCTTCAGGTGGAGAGTGATGTTCTGTGTGGGCTGGATACCCATCGCACGGTGATCGCACCGGGCGGAAGTATTTGCTATGAGCCTGAGGCCATTGCACATTTTAAACAGATCGGAACCGTTGTGTTTTTGAGCGTAGGCTTTTCTGTCCTGAAGCGCAGACTGGGTGACCTGGTTGCCAGGGGCGTGGTGTTAAAGCCGGGGATGACCCTGAAGGATCTGTATCATGAGCGGGTACCTCTGTACCGTGCCTGTGCGGATGTAGTCATTGAGGAAGGAAAAGGCAGTGTCTGGGACACGGTGAACGCACTAAAATGCAGGATTGAAGAGGATCAGCAGGGAGAACAGAAAGCATGACACAGATAGATTTTAAACATCCGTCTGCCGTATATTTTATCGGTATCGGTGGGATCAGTATGAGTGGTCTGGCAGAGATTCTGCTGCAGGGCGGATTTACCGTGGCCGGGTCCGATTGGAAGGCATCTGCCCTGACCGAGCGGTTGGCAGCGGATGGGGCATTGATCCATATCGGCGAACAGCGGGCGGAACATATTACTCCTGAGAGCGGTGTGGTGGTTTACACGGCTGCGGTTCATCCGGATAATCCGGAGTTTGTCCGGGCAAACGAGTTGGGGCTGCCCATGATGACCAGAGCGGAGCTTCTGGGCCAGATCATGAAAAATTACGGGGAGGCCATCGCTATCTCCGGAACCCACGGAAAGACTACGACTACGTCCATGGTGACAGAGATATTTGTGAAGGCGCAGACCGATCCCACCGTCAGCGTGGGCGCAATCTTACCTTCCATCGGCGGAAATATCCGTCTGGGCGGGCAGGATACCTTTATCACCGAGGCCTGCGAGTATACTAACAGTTTCCTGTCCTTCTTTCCCACCGTGGCGGCCATCTTAAATATCAGCGAGGATCACCTGGATTTCTTTAAGGATCTGGAGGATATTCGCCATTCCTTTAAGCGATTTGCCGGCTTGCTGCCGGAGAATGGAACGCTGGTCATCAACGGAGAGATCGAAGATTTGCCGAAATTGACGGAGGGGCTTTCCTGCAGGCTGGTCACCTTCGGTATTCACGGAGAAAATCTGGACTATCGGGCAGAGCTTAAAGAGGCAGAGGGTGAGAACTGCTTTACCATTTATCGCAGGGGGGAATCCTGGTGTACCCTGGCCCTCCGTGTGCCCGGTGTACACAATGTGATGAATGCACTGGCTGCGGCTGCGGTGGCGGACCGCTGCGGTATTTCCGTGGAGATGATCGTCAGAGGGCTTGAGGAGTTTACCGGAGCCGAGAGACGGTTTGAGCATAAGGGAAAACGGAATGGATTTACCATTGTGGACGATTATGCCCATCATCCCGACGAGATAAAAGCCACTCTTACGGCGGCAAAAGGGATGAACTACGGGAAGGTATGGTGTGTATTTCAGCCTCATACCTATACCAGAACCAAGGCGCTGCTGCCTGAGTTTATCCAGGCCTTGTCTCTGGCAGACGAGGTGATTCTGGCAAAGATCTATGCAGCCAGAGAGGCAGATATCTACGGTGTCAGTTCGGCAGATATCGTGAAGGGGCTTACGGAGATGGGGAAAAAGGCCGTATATCTGGAGACCTTCGAAGAAATTGAAGATTATGTTATCCACCATGTTATCCACGGTGAATTGTTGATAACGATGGGGGCGGGAGACGTTGTAAAGATTGGAGAAAATCTGCTTAAGGAGTAGTTATCCACATTATCCACATATTTATCCACAGCGTTATCCACTGAGTCATCCACAGAGTTATCCACCAAAAAACGGATAAATTGTGGATAAGGAGGAGTACATGAAGATTGAATGGAAGGCCTGCCTTCGGGTGGGGATCAGTGCGTTTGTTTTGTTTTTAGCCATATACTACTGGCAGGGAGTGGCAGCCGGATTTAAATTATTTCTGAGCGCGGCCAGCCCGTTGGTAATCGGAAGCATTATTGCCTATATTTTAAATATTCCCATGAGCTTTTATGAGCGCAGGTTCTTTTCCCGCAAAAAAGGTGAGAGGGGCGCCGCTGTTCGCCGGGTGATCAGTATGATCGCTGCCATGGTTACGGTTTTGGGCGTCATCGCCGGAGTGGTTGGTCTGATCATTCCGGAGCTGACCGAGTGTGTTACCCTGCTGATCAACACGATTATTCCGGACCTGATCAGATGGGTGGCGGTTCAGGTGTCCGGAAGTGAGTCTCTGGCCGAGATCATTCCCATGGAATATCTGAATATGTTGGAGACCGTGGATTGGCAGAAGTGGCTGACGGAGATCATTTCCTTTTTGGGTACCGGTATCGGCGGTGCGGTGGGTTCCGCAGTGGGAGCCATCTCATCGGTCTTCTCCTCGGTGGTCACCGGAGTGCTGGGATTGATTTTTGCGCTGTATCTGTTGATCGGCAAGGATAAACTGCTGAGTCAGAGCGGCCGTCTGATGAAGTCCTATCTGCCTGCCCGTCTGGAGGAGCGCATCAGCCATGTGCTGACCGTGCTCAATGACTGTTTTCATCGTTATGTGGTAGGACAGTGCCTGGAGGCAGTGATACTGGGTGGTTTGTGTATTCTGGGCATGTGGATCTTCCGATTCCCCTATGCGACCATGATCGGTACGCTGGTAGGCTTTACTGCGCTGATTCCCATTGCCGGAGCTTATATCGGTGCGGCAGTGGGTGCGGTGATGATTCTGACCGTATCCCCCATTCAGGCAGTTTTGTTTGTGGTGTTTCTCATTGTTCTCCAGCAGCTGGAAGGAAATCTCATCTATCCCAAGGTGGTGGGAACCTCCATCGGGCTTCCCGGTATCTGGGTATTGGCAGCCATTACGGTGGGCGGCGGTTTGATGGGTATCTCCGGTATGCTGATCGG
>JAFOFP010000085.1 GCA_017387285.1 Lachnospiraceae bacterium | reverse complement strand
GATCAAATCCAATGTGCTGTCCGGGTTTATTGATCCCGTATGTATGTTTTTATTGAATATGGTTACGGTGTTGATCCTTTATGTGGGATCCGGAAGAATCGCCGGAGGCGCTCTGTTGACCGCCGGAGATCTGGTGGCGACAGTACAGTATATTGCACTGATCACCAACGGCCTTCTGGCCTTGTCCTGGACCATTGCGTGGATTCCCCATGTGCGGGTCAGCATGCGCCGTATCAACGAAGTGCTGAAAATGGAGGGTGTGGCACAGGAAGGCTGGGGCGAAAAGCTGGGCGGTTCCGTCAGCCTGTCCCATGTGAGCTTTACCTACCCCGACTCTGAGATGGAGTCTCTCCATGACGTCTCCATGGAGATCCGGGAAGGCGAACAGGTGGCCATCATCGGAGGAACCGGCAGCGGAAAGAGTACGGTGACCAAACTCCTTATGGCCTTTTATCGCCCGGACAGTGGAAAAATCTGTCTGGATGGACGGGATTACGGGGAGATCAGCCGGGAGACGGTGAGAGATAACCTGTCCGTGGCCTTGCAAAAGAGCATGATCTTCGAGGGAACTGCCGGTGAGAATATCCGCATGGGTCGGCCGACAGCCACCGACGAGGAAGTGATGGAGGCGGCGGACATTGCCCACATCGGCGGGTTTATCCGGGAGCAGAAGGACGGATTGAATTATCGTCTGGCCCAGTTGGGTGCCAATATCAGCGGCGGTCAGAAGCAGCGGTTCGGCATTGCCAGAACCATTATCAAGCCGGCATCGGTATACATTTTTGATGACAGCTTTTCTGCCCTTGATTATCTGACCGAGAGCAGACTTCGCCGCGCCCTGAATCAGTATCTGGACGGAAAAACTCAGATCATCATCACCCAGAGAGCGGCTACAGCCATGCGCTGTGACCGGATCTATGTGATGGAGCAGGGAGAGGTGGTCGGATCGGGAACCCACGAGGAACTGATGAAGAACTGTCAGGTATATCGGGAGATCTATCACTCTCAGCTGGGAGGTGATGAGGCGTGAAAAAACAGGAGAAGAAATATAGAGAAGAAAAGGCGAAGAAAAACGGAGAGATACTGATTCGTCTGATCCGGGACATGAAGGTAATCTACGGGTGGCTGATATTTGCTGCCTTCATCAGCCTGCTGTCGGTGGCCTGTTCACTGGCGACCCCGGAGCTTTTGGGCGAGTTGACCGATCGAATCTACGGGATCTGGGAGGGAACATTGGTTTTTTCGGACAGTGAGATCCCTAAATGGTGTGCATGGCTGGCTATCGTCTATGTGGGGGCATCCCTCACCGGAACCATCAAAATGATGCTGATGAACTACGTGGTATCGGGCTTTTTCACCAAGGGGATGCGTATCCGGATCAGTGAGAAGATCAGTCATCTGCCGATTTCCTACATTGATCATACGCCAAACGGTGAGATCATTGCCAAGATGGATCACGATGTGTCCATTATGGGTGGTACGGTCCATAACTTTCTGGATATTATCATCAGCGGTGTGATGAAACTGGTGGGAATCACGGTGATCCTGTTCGCCATGAACTGGATGATGGCGCTGATCGTCATTGTGCTGGTGCCCTTTTCTCTGGTGCTGTCCTCGTGGCTGGCTTCCCACAGTGAAAAATACTACAACGAGTCCAGAAAAATTAACGGAAATATATATGCTCTTGTTGAGGAAAATTTTACCGGATTTGACACGGTAAAGGCCTTTAATCTGGAAAAGATGAAAAATGGTCAGATGGAGGAGCTTTGCGGGAAGTATCGGGAGAAAGCCAGACAGGGTTATTTCTACTCCGGCATCGTTCAGCCCATCATTGCATTGACCAATAACATTGCCTACATTATCATCTGTATTTTGGGCGGTGTTCTGGCGGTGGAGGGCAGCCTCGGCGTGGGCGATATTGTGGCTTTTGTCCTCTATGCAAAGCTGCTGGCCGGTCCGCTGGAGAGTATTGCCAACGGAATGAGCATGATGCAGAGCACCTTTGCATCGGCGAAGCGGGTCTATGAGCTTCTTGATCTGGAGGAGATGGAGACCATCAAGACGGAAATGATGCCTGCCGGCAAGGGCGAGGTGGTGTTCGATCATGTATCGTTCTCCTATGACCCGGAGAAGCCGCTGATCAAGGATCTGACCTTTACGGTTAAGCCCGGACAGAAGGCGGCCATTGTGGGACCCACCGGAGGAGGCAAGACCACCATTGTCAATTTGCTTATGGGCTTTTATCCCATTCAGGAGGGACATATTTATATCGACGGCGTGGATGTAAGCACGTTGGATCTGGCGGATCTGCGCAGTCAATTTGCCATGGTTTTGCAGGACACCTGGCTGTTTGGCGGAACGGTTTATGAAAATATCGCTTACGGAAATGAGGGAGCCGGCCGTGAAGCGGTGGAGAGGGCGGCAAGGATGGCTCACATTCATCGGTTTATTCAGACGCTGCCAAAGGGATACGATACGGTGATCAACGAGGAGACGACCAATATCAGCGGCGGGCAGAAACAGCTGATG
Source organism: Lachnospiraceae bacterium (assembly GCA_017387285.1). GTDB lineage: Bacteria > Bacillota > Clostridia > Lachnospirales > Lachnospiraceae > RGIG423. The sequence continues at coordinate 1,730 of JAFOFP010000085.1, read as the reverse complement.
ACCATTGCCAGAGCTTATCTGGCCAACCGAAAGATGTTGATTTTGGACGAGGCAACCTCCAATGTGGATACCCGCACAGAGTTGTTGATTCAGGATACCATGGACGATCTGATGAAAGGGAGAACCAGCTTTGTCATCGCCCATCGATTGTCCACCATTGTCAATGCAGACGTGATTTTGGTGGTGGATCAGGGACGGATCGTGGAACAGGGAACCCATGAGGAACTGATGAAGAAAAACGGCTTTTACACGGAGATCTACAACAGTCAGTATGAGCTGCTGAAGTAAAGACAGAGTGCGCAAAAGATTGATTCAAAAAATATGGTTAGAGGGAAAATGGGAGGAGACCATATGGAATTCTGGGATGCATATACGAGGGATGAAAAACTGACGGATAAGGTACTTGTCCGTGGGACACCGATCCCTGAGGGGCTGTATCATCTGACCTGCGAGGTATTGGTTCGCCATGTGGATGGGACTTATCTGTGCATGAAACGTTCGGAAAAGAAGCATCTGTATCCGGGATACTATGAAGCGACCTCCGGAGGAGCGGCCCAGCGTGGAGAAAATCCTTTGCAGTGTATCCGACGGGAACTGCTGGAGGAGACCGGTATCATCTGCGAAAATTTTGAACAGGTAGGCCACAATATCAGTCATGATACCATTTATTATGAATTTGCCTGCACGGTGGATTGTGATAAGGATTCTATTGTCTTGCAGGAGGGAGAAACAACGGCTTACAGGTGGATGACGGAGGAAGAGTTTATCGATTTTCTTAACTCCGATCAGGCCATTGACCGTCAGAGAGCGCGATTTGAACGGTATTTTCGACGGCTTGGCTATCTTGCATAAATCATAGGAAATCCAGTCTTTTACGTAAATTTAACTGCGTTTTTGTTGACTTCTCATTCGTTTTTGTATTATAACTGAATTATCTGTATCGGCATATATCCGTCAACATATCCCGAAAAGAGGGTGTGCCGACGGATTTTGTCTGCCCGGAGATATCGGCAGAGAAGGGGATTTCTTAAAAGGGGTTGCGAAAATCGATTCAAAGGAGTATTATATAAGGATGATGGTTGCATGGTACTTTACCACGGAACGGCCAGCATTAAGAGATAAAAGCAGTCATACGAGATGAAAATGGGAAATTCAGAAGAGGAAGGTTATTGTTGATGCACAAAATTAAGATTACCTGTGATTCTACCTGCGATCTGACGGCAGAATTATATGAAAAATACAATGTGGAGGTACTTCCGCTGGGCGTATCCCTTGGGGATGAGTTTTATCATGATGGCGTGGATGTGACCGCTAAGAGCATTTTCTCCTTTGTGGAGGAGAAAGGCGTGCTGCCGAAGACGGCGGCGGTGTCCATCGGCGAGTATGAGGAGGTATTCCGCAAGTATGTGGATCAGGGATATGCGGTGATCCATATCAATATCTCCAGCGAGTTGTCTGCCTGTCATCAGAATGCCAGACTGGCAACGGAGGAACTTGAGGGAGTTTATCCCATTGACAGCCGCAATTTGTCCACCGGTTCAGGCCTTCTGGTCATCGCGGCAGCCGAGATGGCGCAGCAGGGTCACTCTGCACAGGAGATCGTGGAGCGGCTGGAGGAGTTGAGAGAAAAGGTTGATGCCAGCTTTGTTTTGCAGACTCTGGAATATTTGAAAAAGGGCGGCCGCTGCTCCAGCGTGGTAGCACTGGGTGCCAATATGCTTCAGCTTCGT
>JAFOFP010000084.1 GCA_017387285.1 Lachnospiraceae bacterium | reverse complement strand
TTATAACAGGTAGGTGCGGTGGGAATCACGTCAATGTGCTTCTCTGCACCGTTGGAATTCAAAAATTCACGGGAGATATCGACGATATTCTTGCCGTTCCACTTCATGACCAGACGAGGCTCAGCCTTAACCTCAGCTACCACGGTAGCCTCCAGGTTCTCGCTGCCGGCCAGCTCAAGGAAACGTGCTACATCCTTGGCCTCAACCACAACTGCCATACGCTCCTGGGACTCACTGATGGCCAGCTCGGTGCCGTCCAGACCGTCGTACTTTTTAGGTACTGCGTTCAGATCGATCACCAGACCGTCTGCCAGCTCACCGATTGCTACGGACACACCGCCTGCACCGAAGTCATTACAACGCTTGATCAGGCGGGAAGCCTCTGCGTTGCGGAACAGTCTCTGCAGCTTACGCTCCTCAGGTGCATTACCCTTCTGAACCTCTGCGCCGCAGGTCTCAATGGATTTCAGATTGTGAGCCTTGGAGGAACCGGTTGCTCCGCCGCAGCCGTCACGGCCGGTACGTCCGCCCAGCAGAATAACGATATCGCCGTCCTCGGGACGCTCACGGCGTACATTCTCCGCGGGAGCCGCTGCGATTACCGCACCGATCTCCATACGCTTTGCCGCATAACCGTCATGGTAAAGCTCATCTACCTGGCCGGTAGCCAGACCGATCTGGTTTCCGTAGGAGCTGTAGCCTGCTGCCGCAGTGGTCACCAGCTTGCGCTGAGGGAGCTTGCCCTCGATGGTCTCGCTGACAGGCTTTAAGGGATCAGCCGCACCGGTCACACGCATTGCCGCATATACATAGGAACGTCCGGACAACGGGTCACGGATCGCGCCGCCGATACAGGTCGCTGCGCCACCGAAAGGCTCGATCTCGGTGGGATGGTTATGGGTCTCATTCTTGAACAGTAACAGCCACTGCTCCTTCTCACCGTTGGCATCCACCTCGATCTTAACAGTACATGCGTTGATCTCCTCGGACTCATCCAGCTTATCCAGCTTTCCGTTGGCTCTCAGATACTTGGCTGCCAAGGTTCCGATATCCATCAGGTTCACGGGCTTGGTGCGGCCCAGAGACTTTCTGGTCTCCAGATACTCCTCGTAAGTCTTCTGAAGCAGCTCGTCCTCAAAGGTCACATGGTCGATGGTGGTGAGGAAAGTGGTATGACGACAGTGATCGGACCAGTAGGTATCGATCATCTTGATCTCGGTAATGGTGGGGTTTCTCTTCTCCCCGATAAAATAGCTCTGGCAGAACTTGATATCGTCAAGATCCATGGCCAGACCCTTTTCTGCGATAAAGGCAGCCAGACCCTGCTCATCCAGATCCACAAAGCCTTCAACCACAGCAACCTCGGTGGGGATCACATAATCCATCGCTAAAGTCTCAACCGGCTCCAGAGATGCCTCTCTCGCCTCAACAGGATTGATCACATACTTCTTGATCTGAGCAACTTCTGCCTCAGTCAACTCACCGTACAACAGATAAACCTTCGCCGTGCGAACGGTGGGACGCTCTTTCTGGGAAATGATCTGAATACACTGAGCTGCGGAATCTGCTCTCTGGTCAAACTGACCGGGCAGATACTCAACCGCAAACACCGTGGCGCCGGTCACATCCAGTTCTCTGGTCACCGTATCCAGCTGAGGCTCGGAGAATACCACCTGTGAGCAGTACTCAAACAGATCTGCCTCAATATTCTCTACGTCATAACGGTTCAACAGACGCAGGTCCGTCAGCCCCTTGATCTGAAGCAGTGATACAATATCATTCTTCAGAGCGGATGCCTCGTGTGCCAGACCCTCTTTTTTCTCTACATAAATTCTGTATACCATATTCAGTATTTTCCTTCCGTAAGGTATATTTGAATTACTTCTAGCTCTATTTTACCGCATCCTATGGGACTTTGTCCACATGAAATTGGATTTAATTACTTCAATGCCTTCAATGCTCTCTGGCCGATATCGCTGCGATAGAAGCTGTTGTCCATGTGAACCTTCTTGGTATGCACATAAGCCTTCTCAATAGCATTCTCCAAGGTATCCGCAACGGCAGTTACACCCAGTACACGGCCGCCGTCAGAAAGCAGTTCACCGTTAGCGCCCAGCTTGGCGCCAGCCACAAAGATTTCCTTATCTTCTTCCGCTGCAGGCAAAGTAATTTCAAACCCTTTCTTGTATGCGGTGGGATAACCCTCGGAAGCCACGATAACGCAGCATGCGGACTTCTCGCTGAATTTCACCTCAGTCTCAGCCAGCGTTCCGTTAGCAGTTGCCTCCATAATGGTCAGCAGGTCGCTCTCCAGCAGGGGGAGCACCACCTGTGTCTCAGGATCGCCGAAACGACAGTTGTACTCGATCACCTTAGGACCGTTGGGAGTAATCATCAGACCAAAATACAGACATCCTCTGAATTCACGTCCCTCAGCCTTCATGGCTTTGATGGTGGGCAGGAAGATAGTTTCCATGCACTCTGCTGCCACAGCATCGGTATAGTAAGGGTTAGGTGCGATGGTACCCATACCTCCGGTATTCAATCCCTCATCATTGTCATGGGCACGCTTGTGGTCCATGGAAGAAATCATGGGGATCACCACATTGCCGTCGGTGAAGGAAAGAACAGACACCTCGGGGCCGGTCAAAAACTCCTCAATCACGATCTGAGAACCGCTGGCGCCAAAAATCTTGTCCTCCATCATGGAATGAACAGCCTCTTTCGCCTCATCGCGGGTCTGAGCGATAATTACACCTTTGCCCAATGCCAGACCGTCCGCCTTAATTACGGTAGGGATCGGCGCAGTCTCCAGATAAGCAAGGGCCGCCTCCATCTCCGTGAACACCTCGTAGGTTGCGGTGGGAATACCGTACTTCTTCATCAGGTTCTTGGAGAACACTTTACTGCCCTCAATAATCGCCGCATTGGCCTTAGGTCCAAAACAGGGAATACCCACTGCGTTCAGGGCGTCTACTGCGCCAAGTACCAGCGGGTCATCGGGTGCAACTACAGCAAAATCAATCTTATTTTCCGTAGCAAAATTCACAATATTCTCAATGTCTTTCGCACCGATCGGCACGCAAGTCGCGTCAGCGGCAATACCGCCGTTACCGGGCAGCGCAAAGATCTCTGTAACACGGTCATTTTTCTTCAGACTCTTAATGATCGCGTGTTCGCGGCCACCGCCGCCAACCACCATAATCTTCATATCGCATTCCTTTCTGGTTTATTTCGCAAACGGCAGACTCCGAATGGTTCCTAACAAAATCAGAGAAATGATTTTGCACGGAATCCATTCGGATCTTGCCGTTCTCCAACTAAATTGCTCGCCGAAACGTAATCCGCAGATAGAACACCACCCCACGAAAGGTAATGCGTTTTCCACTTACTACTAACGCTCCGCGCTACTGTTTCTGAAAAACTCCTTGCGTTTGCTTCCACTTTGGATTATCTATTACAGGCAGACACAGAATGGATTTCCGTGCAAAATGCCGATTCCCGATAGTCCCGTTAAGAACAGCCCGCGGTAACGCCCGCGGGTGTTTAGGGACTAGTTCGGGTCGGCTTTTGATAGGAAACCATTCAGTGGTTGCCGTACTAAAGACCTTAGTGGTGGAACAAACGCATTCCGGTAAACGCCATTGCGATGCCGTACTTGTCACATGCCTCGATTACCAGATCATCACGAACAGATCCGCCGGGCTGTGCAATATAGGATACACCGCTCTTTCTTGCCCGCTCAATGTTGTCGCTGAAGGGGAAGAATGCATCACTTCCTACTGCAACACCGGTCAGAGTGCTCAGGTATGCCTTCTTCTCCTCACGGGTGAAGGGAGCGGGCTGCTCGGTGAAGTACTGCTGCCATGCGCCGTCAGCCAGTACATCCTCATAGTCATCGGAAATATATACATCGATTACGTTATCTCTGTCGGGTCTGCCCAGAGTGCTCTTGAAAGGCAGGTTCAGAACCTTCTCGGTCTGACGCAGATGCCAGTTGTCAGCCTTCTGACCAGCCAGTCTGGTACAATGGATACGGGACTGCTGTCCTGCACCTACACCGATTGCCTGTCCGTCCACTGCGTAGCATACGGAGTTGGACTGGGTGTACTTCAGGGTGATCAGGGCGATGATCAGGTCACGCTTTGCGCTGTCGGGCAGCTCCTTGTTGGAGGTTACCAGATTGGAAAGCAGCTCCTCATCAATCTTGAAGTTATTTCTTCCCTGCTCGAAGGTGATGCCGTAAACCTGCTTATGCTCGATGGGATCGGGAACAAAGTTCTCGTCGATCTTGATTACATTATAATTGCCTTTGCGCTTCTGCTTCAGGATCTCCAGTGCCTCGTCGGTATAGCCGGGAGCGATCACACCGTCGGATACCTCACGCTTGATCAGCTTTGCGGTGGTAGCGTCACAGACGTCACTGAGAGCAATGAAATCACCAAAGGAGCTCATGCGGTCGGTACCTCTAGCTCTTGCGTATGCGCAAGCCAGAGGAGACTCGTCCAGTCCCTCAACATCATCAACAAAGCAAGCCTTCTTCAGCGCGTCAGACAGAGGAAGACCAACTGCTGCGGAAGTGGGGCTTACATGCTTGAAGGAAGTGGCTACGGGCATATTCAGTGCTGCCTTAACTTCCTTAACCAACTGCCAGCTGTTGAATGCATCCATAAAGTTGATATATCCGGGGCGGCCACTCAGGATCTCGATGGGCAGCTCAGTGCCGTCGTGCATAAAAATCTTAGAGGGCTTCTGGTTGGGGTTACATCCGTATTTCAGTGCAAGTTCTTTCATTGGTCTACTCCTCCTATGTAATTACATTAAATGTTTATTCAGCATTCTGTTTTCCACGGTGCCGTCTGCAAGATCTACAAAGCGGACATACAGGGAGATCTTATTATTCTCGTCCAAGTTGTTCCAGATCATCTCGGTAAACTCATCGATGCAGTTGGGAATTGCTACACGCTCGGGCTCACCCTGGAAGGTGGGGATGGGGTTTCCATCATGTACATAAGTGTGGATGAAATGTCCCAGACCGTTCAACGGTGCGTAGGAATAGGTGAAGCGGTTGCAAGCGGTTCCCTCAGCATCAGCACTCTTCAGGATGCTCATCTGATAGGTAAATCCACCGTCTGCGAAATCCAGCATACCGCTGATGCGGGGAGTCCAGTTAGGACCGTCGGGCTCAAACTCGCGGGTCTCCAGTGCCGCGGAGAAGGTCTTTCCTTCCTTCAGTCCGTTGTAAATGGTATCGGTCTGGTCGCCGTTGGTCACGATCAGGTGATTGTCCAGCTTGCGAACAGGGTAGTAGATGATCAGAGAGGGGTCCTCCATCTTAGAGGGATCGAAGGCTTCCGTCTTCATATCCTCTCCCACCTCTACAAAAACGCGGTTGCGGCTGTTTACGCTGCGACCCATGATAAAGTAAGCCACAGCAGCCTTCTTTCCATCTGCGGTCTTACCGATCACGATACCACGACCGGGATAGGTGTTGTTGCTCAACAGTTCACTCAACTGATTTACTGCATAAATATCCATGTACACTCCATTCTGCCGCAGTCTGCGGCACCATGTTTCTATTAGATGATGTAATTATTTATCTGAAGGCCGACTCCTCGGCTATCTTCACTGGTTTACGTCTCAGATTTCATAATCTCTGCACAAACCTTTTCTGTAGATGCAGGAAGGATCAGCCACTCCGCCTGCTCCATGACACGTCTCTGAAGCACCTCGGGGGTATCTCCGTCTTCCACATTCACAGCCTTTTGCATGATAATCTTTCCGCCATCGGGAATCTCATTCACGTAATGTACCGTAGCTCCGGTCACCTTCACACCGTAGCCCAGAGCTGCCTCGTGAACATGCAGACCATACATTCCCTTTCCACAGAAGGAAGGAATCAGTGCCGGATGAATGTTGATGATCCGGTTTGCGTAACGGCCGGTAAACTTCTCCGTGAGAATACTTAAAAATCCGGCCAGAACGATCAGGTCGATGTTTCTCTCCTCAAAGAGCTCGATGAGCTTGTCCTCGAAGGCCTCCTGTCCTCCGCATTCCTTGCGAAGCACGGTCATTCCCTCGATCCCGGCCTTGGCTGCGCGCTCCAACGCATAAGCGTCCTTCACGTTAGCCACCACAAAAACAATCTCTCCGCTCTTTAACACGCCGCTGTTTTGTGCATCTATAACTGCCTGCTGTTTGGTCCCGCCGCCGGAAACCAGCACGGCAATCCTTGCTTTTAACATATGATCACGCCCTCTTCAGACTCAATGATCTCACCGATCACATATGCATCGATGTCGTTTGCCTTAAGAACCTCGATTGCCTTGTCAGCCTCTTCCTTAGATACAACGACGCTCATGCCAACGCCCATATTGTAGGTGTTGAACATATCTCTCTCGGGGATATTTCCGGTCTTTGCGATCAGATCGAAGATAGGCAGTACCTTGATGGCACTTCTGTCGATCTTTGCGCCCAATCCCTTAGGGATGCTTCTGGGAATATTCTCGTAGAAGCCGCCGCCGGTGATGTGAGAGATACCCTTAACGGTCACCGCCTCGATCAGTGCCAAAACAGGCTTTACATAGATCTTGGTGGGGGTCAGCAGAGTCTCGCCGATGGTCTTTCCACCCAGCTCCTGGCGGGGAACATAAAGCTCAGGGTTGTTGTTATCAATATCAAATACCTTACGGATCAGGGAGAAACCGTTGGAATGGATACCGGTGGAAGGCAGTGCGATCACTACATCTCCCGCCGCCATCTTGGTATTATCCAGAATCTTTTTCTTGTCCACGATACCAACCGCAAATCCGGCCAGATCGTAGTCCTCCTCAGGCATCATGCCGGGATGCTCAGCCGTCTCACCGCCGATCAGGGCAGCCCCGGACTGAACACAACCCTCAGCAACACCGCCAACGATGTCAGCGATCTTCTCGGGAATATTCTTACCGCATGCAATATAGTCCAGGAAGAACAGAGGCTTCGCACCTACACAGATAATATCGTTTACACACATTGCAACTGCATCAATACCAATGGTGTCATGCTTATCCATCAGAATAGCCATCTTAACCTTGGTACCGCAGCCATCGGTACCGGATACCAGAACAGGCTCCTCCATACCGGCAACGGGCAGACCGAAGCATCCGCCGAAGCCACCTACATCGTCCAAACATCCCTCATTGCGGGTACGTCCGATATGCTTCTTCATCAATTCAACTGCTTTGTAGCCGGCGGTAATATCAACGCCTGCCTCTTTGTAGCTCTCGCTGAAACTCTTCATCACTTTTCTCCTTCTCATGGGATTCATTTTATCTGATATGGTATTGATTTATTTTGATCATGTTAGGAAGATAATTACTGAAATCTCTTCTCGATCTCGGCATTCTTCTCCAGAACCTTCTCTGCTGCCTTTGCTCTGGCAACCATCAGTTTCTCTGCCAGTTCCTCATCCGATACTGCCAGAATCTGAATCGCCAGCAGTGCCGCGTTTGCTGCTCCGTCAATCGCTACGGTTGCTACCGGAATACCTGCGGGCATCTGTACGGTGGAAAGCAGTGCATCCAATCCATCCAGCGTAGAAGACTTCACCGGGATACCGATCACCGGCAGCGTACTGTTTGCTGCGATGGCGCCAGCCAAATGAGCAGCCTTACCTGCTGCTGCGATCAGAGCTCCGAAGCCGTTTGCTCTTGCATTTGCAGCGAACTCCTTCGCTTCAACGGGGGTACGATGAGCCGAGTACACATGAACCTCAGTGGGAACACCGTACTCCTTCAATGTGGTAATGGCTTTCTCTACAACAGGAAGATCACTGTCACTTCCCATGATAATTCCGACTTTTTTCATAAATTATCTCCTTTAAAAAAATATAAGGGCAGTCCTATCCTATCGATAGGGACTGCCCAGACGGTCGACATCTATATACCTCTCTGCTTCATGTGGTAAACTCCACTGTTCCGTCAGTCACAGAGACGTCTTGCACAACGCAACCTATTTTACCTCATCCGTTTGGGTCAGTCAACCCTTTTATCTAGGGTATTTTTATGACTTATTTATAAGCTGTGCTTATCTCTCGGCCTTTGTTTCGCAGTATATACAGCGATAAACCTGTCTGCCCGCATCGGTCAGCTTAAATACGTGGGGTAATTCCTGCTCGGTGGTGGTAATGCACCGGGGATTCTTGCAGCGCACTACGTTCACAATCTTCTCCGGCAGCTCAGGATGATATTTCTCCACCAACTCGCCGTCTCTGATCACATTGATCGTGATATTGGGATCAATATATCCCAGCGCCGTCAGATCAATAAAACAATCCACCTTGATGATATCTTTTCGCTCCATCTGCTTGCTGGTGGCATTTTTGATCAGTGCAACGGTGCAGTCCTGCTTATCCAGATTGAGGAAATTGTAGATCTTCATTCCCTCACCGGCCTTGATATGGTCAATTACAATACCGTTTTTAATGGAATCTATCTTCATACGCACTCCTCCAACAGTTTCAGAATCAATGCCATTCTGACAAATTTACCGTTCAGCACCTGACGGAAATAGCAGGCTCTGGGGTCAGCATCGATAGCCACCGCGATCTCATTGACACGGGGAAGGGGATGCAAAATTGCCAGATCAGACTTAGCCGTCTGCAATTTCTCAGGAGTCAAAATATAACTGTCTTTCAGACGGAGATAATCCTCCTCGTTAAAGAAACGTTCTCTCTGCACTCTGGTCATGTACAGAATATCCAACTCGGGCATCACAGCCTCCAGATCAGTGGTCTGTACATACTCAATATTGTGCTTCTGAAGAACATCCTGTTTTACATAGCTGGGAAGCTTCAGTTCCTCAGGTGAGATCAGAATAATCTTGATACCGGTATAACGGGACAATGCCTCGATGAGGGAATGTACGGTACGGCCAAACTTTAAATCTCCGCAAAAGCCAACGGTCAGGTTATTCAGTCTTCCCTTTTCACGCTGAATGGTCAGCAGGTCAGTCAAGGTCTGCGTAGGATGGTTATGTCCGCCGTCACCTGCATTGATGATCGGCACGGATGCATTCATGGATGCAACCAACGGTGCACCCTCCTTGGGATGACGCATAGCGATAATGTCCGCATAACAGCTTACGGTGCGAACGGTGTCCGCCACACTCTCTCCCTTCGCCGCAGAACTGCTCTGGGCCTCAGAAAAGCCAAGAACATTTCCACCCAGCTCGTACATCGCTGCCTCAAAACTCAGGCGGGTACGGGTGGAAGGCTCAAAGAACAGCGTCGCCAATTTTTTGCCATGACATTTCTCTGCGTAGTTTTTCGGGTTGTCAATGATGTCGTTCGCCACTGCGATCAACTCATCGATCTCCTGAACCGAAAGATCCAAAATACTGATCAAACTTCTCATTTGTTTTCCTCCCATTCGTCAGCCGACAAAGTCCTTGACACATCTTCTGTATGCGGCTACGGGATCTGCTGCTGCAGTAATGGGTCTGCCCACTACGATGTAATCGGAACCAATCTCCTTTGCCTTTGCGGGGGTAGTCACGCGCACCTGATCGCCCACCTCACCGTCTGCGAAACGCACTCCGGGAGTGACGGTCACAAAATTCTCGCCGCACTGCTCGTGTACTTTTCCTGCCTCAAGGGGTGAACATACAACTCCGTCCAACCCTGCCTTCTTTGCACAGGAAGCATAGTGCATAACCACCTGATCCAACGGCTTCTCGATGAGCAGATCGCTCTCCATACGCTCCTGGCTGGTGGAAGTCAGCTGTGTCACCGCAATCAGGATCGGTCTGGTGCCGTCGGGACGGGTAAGACCCTCGATAGCAGCCTCCATCATGGCAACAGTACCTGCTGCATGGAGGTTAGTCATATCTACATCCAGTCTGGACAGTACAGACATGGATTTCTTTACGGTGTTGGGGATATCGTGAAGCTTCAGATCCAGGAAAATTTTGTGTCCTCTCTCTTTGATCTCACGAACGATGGCAGGGCCTTCTGCATAATAAAGCTCCATACCAATCTTCACAAAAGGCTTCTCCTCTGTGAATTTATCCAAAAAATTCATTACCTCTGCTTTGCTGCTGAAATCGCAGGCTACAATTACATCCTTTCCCATTAGTGGGCACCTCCTATGATCTCGGATAAATCGTTTATCCGGTATTTACGCATTACTTCCGGCAGTCTTTCCACAATGTCACGGCACACAAAGGGATCGACCAGATTAGCTGCACCGATCTCCACCGCCGTCGCACCTGCCAGCATCATCTCGATCACTTCCTCAGCAGTGGATACTCCACCGATTCCCACGATAGGGATCTTAACGGTCTCGTAGACCTGATATACCATGCGAAGTGCCACCGGCAGGATCGCATGACCGGAGAAGCCACCCATCTTGTTGGCGATCACCGGCTTTTTGGTTCGCATATCGATGCGCATACCCAGCAGTGTGTTGATCAGACTGATACCGTCAGCACCGGCTTCTTCCACTGCTGCCGCAATATCCGTGATGGAGGTCACATTGGGACTCAGCTTCACGATCACCGGCTTGGTGGTCACTGCCTTAACTGCCTTAGTCACCTCTGCAGCCGCCGCAGGAGATGTTCCAAAGGCCATTCCGCCACCGTGAACATTGGGACAGCTGATATTTACCTCAAGCCAGCCCACCTGCTCCTCCTTGTCCAGCTTCTCACAGGTGTATACATAATCTTCCACGGAAAATCCGCTGATGTTTGCCATCACCGGCTTGTGGAAGCACTGCGCGAGTTTAGGTAATTCCTCGGCGATAACCCTTTCCACGCCAGGATTCTGCAATCCCACTGCGTTGATCATGCCGTCGGGACACTCCGCAATACGAGGGGTAGGATTTCCAAAGCGGGGATCCTTGGTGGTTCCCTTGAAGGAAAAGGTTCCCAGACAGTTGATATCGTAAAGCTCCGCAAACTCATAGCCATAACCGAAGGTTCCGCTGGCAGGGATCACCGGATTGTCCAGTGTGAGTCCACATAAATTAACCTTTGTGTTTACCATATGATCTCCTCCCTCTCCAGCACGGGGCCATCTTTGCAGATACGCTTATTGCCATATTTGGTCTTACAGCTGCAGCCCATACATGCGCCGAAACCACAACCCATGCGCTCCTCAAAGCTGTACTGACCACTTGTTACCGCCACCCGCTCAATAGCCTTGAACATGGGCAGGGGACCGCAGGTAAAGAAATAGGTATAGTCATTCAGTTCCTTCATCACATCGGTGACAAAGCCCTTCACTCCCACACTGCCGTCGGCTGTGGCAATGTACACGGGACACAAGGCCTTAAACTCTTCGTAATAAAAAATTTCCTCCGCGGTATTGAAGCCAAGGATCACTCTGGGGTGCTTGCCCTCGGCGATCAGCTCCTTACACAGTCTGTACATGGGCGGTACACCCACACCGCCGCCGATCAGCAAAGGCCGCTCCCCGCTCTTCGCGGTATTGTAACCATTTCCCAATCCGGTCAGCACATCCAAAACGGTGCCCACAGGCAGATCACTCATAGCCTCAGTTCCCATGCCTACGGTCTTATAGATCAACGTGATGGTGGTGTCGCTGTAATCACACACGGAAATGGGACGGCGAAGGAACATGCCATCCAGCTTAATATTTACAAACTGCCCGGGAGCAGTGATGGCGGAAGTATCACCCTCCAGTATCATGCGATACACACTGCCGGTCAGGGGCTCGTTGGATAC
>JAFOFP010000083.1 GCA_017387285.1 Lachnospiraceae bacterium | reverse complement strand
TTGGTTTACAGCTTGACGGTTTCCTGCAATGGGTTAAACTTTCAAGTGTGTATCAATGAGGCAGATCTGGTGGGGATACCCGCACCGGGCAGACGATTTAAGGGAACTGTATGGATGCAGGGGCTTGCCACGATCAGTGAGGCAAAATAATAAACATAAAGGAAGAGGGTGTGTGGTCGTCCATGGACGGTTATGCACCTCTTTTTATTTATTTTTGTGGATAAAAACCGTTGATAAACGGTAAAGAGAGGATATAATGGTGATAGAGATATCAAAATGCAGTAAATTGCAGCAGGAAATCAGATAAATCAGAAAGTGAAATGCAAATGATGCGATATGTAAGACACATTAACGGACTTGAAGTAAAGGCGGAATATTCGGAGGAAAGCGTGGAACAGATTTTTTTACCTCTGTTGAGACACCTTACTAAATTACAGAAGAAGCTGGATCGCCGTGTTGTTGTGATGCTGGCGGCGCCTCCGGCTGCCGGAAAGAGCACTTTGGTCAGCTTTTTGCAGTATCTTTCCGAAAATACGCCCGGGGTGACACCAATAACCTCCATCGGTATGGATGGGTTTCATCGGTATCAGGATTATCTGTTAACACATACCACTATCCGCAACGGCAAAGAAATCCTGATGGTGAAGGTAAAAGGTGCGCCGGAGACCTTTGATCTGGATGCACTGACGGAGCGGATGAAGAAATTGAAAACCGATGAGGTTTGTCCCTGGCCGGAATATAGTCGGACGCTGCACAACCCGGTGGAGGGTGCAGTACAAGTCCGGGGAGACATTGTCCTGATCGAAGGAAATTATCTGCTTTTGGATCTGCCGGGGTGGCGGAATTTGAAAAACGATGCGGATTATACCATCAGCATCCAGGCGGATGTGGAAGATCTGAGAGAGCGATTGATCAATCGAAAGCAGAGAGAAGGCGTTTCCCACAAGGATGCGGTGGAGTTTGTGGATAACAGTGATCTTCCCAACGCAAGATTGTGCATAGAGAAAACGATGGAGGCAGATTTGATGCTGCGATTGGAAAAGGATGGCAGTTATCAGAAAGTGAGTCGTTGATAGCCGGACAAATTTTGGAAAAATAAAGATAATTTATAGATAATATTTGTTTTTTACAGAAAATTTCTTTGCTTATTTAGACTGACACTGTTACAATAAAACCAGAATGTTTTAGGAGGTACGTTATGCGTAATGTAATTGAACTTAATCAGGGTTGGCAGTTCATCAAAGAGGATGTAGGCCTTCCCGCAGCGATGCCCACTGACTGGAACTCAGTTGATCTTCCTCATACTTGGAACGCCGTGGACGGTAATGATGGAAACGGATCTTATTACAGGGGCAGCTGCTGGTATGCAAAGACCTTTGAGACGCCCAAGCAGCCTTTGGCAGGGGGACGTGTGTTTGTGGAGATCATGGCAGCAGGACAGCAGGCGACTGTTTACGTGAATGGTGAGAAAGTCATCTACCATGAAGGCGGATACTCTACCTTCCGCGCAGACATTACCGGGTACTGCAAGGAGGAAGGTGAAAACCTTCTGGTGGTAAACTGTGATAACAGCGCTAAGGACAGTGTTTATCCTCAGCACGCAGATTTCACTTTCTACGGAGGACTTTACCGTGGCGTAAATCTGATCAGTGTTCCGAATGCTCACTTTGATCTGGAGTATTACGGAGGTCCCGGTATTCAGGTTACTCCTAAGGTCTGTGAGTGTGGCGGAGCTGCTTTTGAGATCGAGACCTGGCTGAAGAATACGGATGAGAACTTCACTGTGCTTTATTCCATCGAGGATGCGGATGGTTTTGAGGTTGGTTATGCCGTTCGTCCCGCAGATGACACCAAGGTGGTGATTTATGTTCCCGAAGTGACCAAGTGGGATTTTGAGAATCCTTATCTCTATACCGTGACAGCTCTGCTTCAGCGCAGAAATGAGGCTTACGATGAGGTTGTGACCAACGTGGGTGTGAGAAGCTTCTCCTGTGATCCTCAGAAGGGCTTCATCCTCAACGATGTACCCACGCCCCTTCGCGGTGTGAGCCGTCATCAGGATATTATGTACAAGGGAAATGCCCTCACTGCAGATGATCACTACGAGGATGCATTTCTGATCAAGGAGCTGGGTGCGAATACCATCCGTCTGGCTCACTATCAGCATTCTCAGGATTTCTATGATGCCTGTGATGAATACGGTTTTGCAATCTGGGCGGAGATTCCTTTTATCAGTGTGATGAATCAGGATCCTGCGGCTCATCAGAACTGTATCAGCCAGATGAAGGAGCTGGTGATCCAGAACTACAATCACCCTTCCATTTTCTTCTGGGGAATTTCCAATGAGATTCTGATCGGTGGAATTTCCAAACAGCTGGTGGACAATCATAAAGAACTGAATGCATTGGTTAAGGAACTGGATCCTACCCGACTGACCACCATCGCGCACGTTTCCATGACCCCCATTGAGGGAGACATGCACTACATTACTGATCTGGAAAGCTATAACCACTACTTCGGCTGGTACAACAAGACCATGGAGGATAACGGCCCTTGGTTTGACAATTTCCATGAGGTACATCCCAATATTTGTCTTGGTGTTTCTGAGTACGGCTGTGAGGGTATCATCACTTACCACGGATCTAACCCCAAGGTTAAGGACTACAGCGAGGAGTATCAGGCACTGTACCATGAGCACATGGCGAAGGTTCTGGACGAGCGCCCCTGGATCTGGTCCAGCCATGTTTGGAATATGTTTGATTTTGGCTGCGCAGCCCGCAACGAGGGTGGTGTTGCCGGCCGTAACAATAAGGGTCTGATGACCATGGACCGCAAGACCAAGAAAGACAGCTATTATGTATATCAGGCATATTGGACTACAGACCCTATGGTACATCTGTGCGGTAAGCGCTATGCGCAGAGAGCAGGCGAGACCACCGAGATCCGTGTATACTCCAATCAGCCTACAGTAGCGCTGTACTTGAACGGAGAGCTGGTTGAGGAGAAGTCTGCAGAGAAGGTATTCGTATTTACCGTTGCCCTGAAGGACGGGTTCAATATCCTGATGGCAGATGCAGGTGAGGTTAAGGATACTATGACGCTGGAGAAGGTGGAGAAAGAACCTGAGATCTATACTCTTCCCGGCGGAGATGATGGTTCCGAGGGTGCTGCAAACTGGTTTACCCAGATGGGTGATCTGGAGTTGGCTCCCGAGCTGACCTTCCCCGAGGGCAAGCTGAGCATTAAGTCCAAGCTGGGAGATATCTATAATAATCAGGAGGCATGGGCGGTGTTTAAGGCGATGCTTCCCGTTCCCTTGTCACCGGAGCACGGTATGTGGGGAATGATCAAGAACTTCACCGTTGAGGGAATGATCGAAATGGGCGGACAGGTTCCTGAGGCAGCAGTGGCTATGCTCAATGCCAAACTGATCCAGTTCGATGTGGTGGAGTAAGGCTTATATTTTATTAAGATTCGTTTAATTTTGGCTTCCGGTTCCCCAAAAAGGGCCGGGAGCCTTTTTGTACCGCTTGACAAACCAATAGGCATAAAATATAATATAACTGTACTATATAAAATAGTACAGTTAGTATACAGACGATTATCATCGAAACGGAAGGTCTGTTTGTCGTCAGATCGTTATGTCGATGATAACCGAAAAATAAAGAAAGGGGGAGTTGGGATGTTTCAGGTGGATCCGATGTCCAGAACTCCGGTATATGAGCAGATCGTGGATCAGACAGAGCGATTTATTCTGGCGGGAATTATCAATGCCAATGATAAGCTGCCGTCGGTGCGCAATCTATCGGTGGAGCTGGCCATTAATCCCAATACGATTCAGAAATCCTACACAGAGTTGGACAGAAGGGGAGTCATTTACTCTGTGCCGGGAAAGGGATGCTTTGTCTCCGAGGATGCAGTGGAAAAAATAGGGGGAAATCGAAGAATGAAACTGGAGGAGTTGAAAAAGCTGTTGATCGAGTTGAAATTGGCCGGGATCACTTACAGAGAACTGGAAGAATGTCTGAAGGCGGCTTACAGCGATACGCTGGTTGATTCCATGAGCCAATGGGAGAAAAAGGAAGATGCGGCAGTAGAAATAACCAAAAGGGGAGAGGAGGAGCAAAAATGATCAAGGCAGATAATGTGGTGAAAAAATTTGAAGATTTTACCGCCCTGAATGGAATCAGCTGTAATATTCCCAGCGGATGTATCTATGGTATGGTAGGCTCCAACGGTGCAGGCAAAAGCACTTTCCTCAGATTGGTGACCGGTATTTATCAGGCAGATGGAGGAACCATTACCATTGACGGTGAGCCGGTGTTTGAGAACCCTTCTGCAAAGGGAAAGATCGCTTTTGTTCCCGATGAGCTTTATTTTCTGCCG
>JAFOFP010000082.1 GCA_017387285.1 Lachnospiraceae bacterium | reverse complement strand
GGTCTCATACTCACCGGCACACTTGGTAATCTCCGGATTAAACATTACCATATATGAACCATTGTTGTCAAATACAATGATGCGCTTTCGCACACCGATCATATTGGCCGCCATGCCCACACAGCCGGCACGGTTGGCAAACAACGTGTCCAGCAAGTCTCTGGCCACGGGAATGTCATCTCTGGTGGCAGGCTCCGATTTACCTGCAAGAAAAAATGGATCATGAACTATAGTTTTTATCATGGTTGATTACCTTCCGTTTCAGCCGCTTGAGTACGTGTAGGCGGCCCATAGTTTTCAACAAACCAGTCTTTCGACTGAGAAGGGATATTTAATGACAACTGACTCTCCGTCACCTGTCCCTTCGGTTCTCCATTTTCCATATCCTTCGCCGAAGCATAAACATATCCTTGAACCCTGCAAATAAACTCATTCTTTCTGACCAGTCTCTGTATTTCTTCCATACAGCTGAGATCGCGCTGGACATTTGCCTGATTATCCGCCGATATCCATTCCACCGTAACCTTGTTGCCTTTAATGGAAATCTTTGGATCTTGAATACCGCTGCCCTGCAAAAGATTCATAATATTACGTTTCGTTCTGGCTTCTTCCATTGATCTCCGATTGTCACTGTTAAAAATAACCGCCGCTGCAACCAGTATAAACACACCTGCCAAAATGAAAACAATCGCTTTTTTCATAAACACACCGCCTCCCATTTCCACCCTAGAGTTCCGTTCCCAATCAAGATTTTCGATCTCTATACAATTATTTTATATCATATTTCGCAATCATTCTCAACCTCTACCGGGTCCTATAAAGCAAAACAGACCCACGATCACGGTGGGCCTGCGCTGCTTTAACATTATTTACGAGCGGATAACGGGAGTCGAACCCGCCTTTCCAGCTTGGGAAGCTAGCGTTCTACCGATGAACCATATCCGCATATCCATCGGTAGACATTATATCGCCGTTCAATTCTTTCGTCAAGAGCATTTTTCCCGGCATTTCCCGCAAATTTTCCTATGATTCGTCAACTATCAGCCCTTCAATGTATTGATGTAACATAACGTTTACTAAAACGCCTTTCTCCACTCCACCAGCCTTCTCGCGATCCGGTACACCGGCCCTTCCAATTCCCGTGCCGCATGCTTTAATTCCTTTCGGATCTCCAGCTGCTGAGGACAGTGTTTCTCGCACTTTCCGCATTCCACACAGTTGGATGCAGCGGCTGACGTTTTTCGCATGGCCGTCAGTTTCATGTATTCCACCAACGCAGCCATTTTTCCCTCTGAGTATCTTCGGTTGTAGCACAAAAATGTGCCGGGGATGTCCACTCCCTTGGGGCAGGGCATACAGTATCCGCAGCCGGTGCAGCCCACCTTCATGGAGGCGTTGATAGCCTCAACTACTTGAGAGAACATCACCTCATCCTCCGGGGTCAGCTCTCCGATCTGCGTTTCAGACGCAGTCCGAAGATTATCCTCAACCATCTCCACCGAATTCATTCCGGACAGGACACAGGTCACCTCGGGCTGATTCCACAGCCAACAAAACGCCCACTGGGCAGGTGTGTGCTTCACCGGATGGCGCTCCATGATCTGCTTTGCCGTCTCCGGCAGCTGTCCCACCAGACGCCCTCCTCTGAGGGGCTCCATGATGATTACCGGAAGACCTTTTTCATGGGCATAAATCAGCCCTTTACGCCCTGCCTGTGAGTCCTCATCCAGATAATTGTACTGAATCTGGCAAAAATCCCAGTTGTAAGCATCCACAAGTCGGCAGAACATCTCTGTGTTTCCGTGATAGGAAAATCCGATCTGACGAATAGCTCCGACCCGCTGTTTTTCCTTGATCCACTCCACGATTCCAAGCCCCTTAAGACGCTCCCAGGTCTCCACATCGTTGAGCATGTGCATCAGATAATAGTCCACATAGTCGGTCTTCAGCCGTTTCAGTTCCTCCTGAAACAGTGACTCAATGGTGTCCAGATTTTTTGCCAAGTAATAAGGAAGCTTTGTAGCAATATAGACCTGATCCCGGATATCGTTTCGAGCGAATATCTCCCCGATAGCCGCCTCACTGCCGGGATAAATATAGGCTGTGTCATAGTAATTGACACCACCGCGAAAAGCGGCCATGATCTCCTGCTCTGCCTTGTCCAGATCGATCTTACCCAGTGTTTGAGTAAAACGCATGCAGCCAAAGCCCAGAACAGAAAGTTTGTTTCCGTATTTATCCTTGCGATAATTCATCTTCGTTTGCTCCTTCTTTTCACTATTTCAGGATTGATATCTATCCGTTACATCCATAATATCATGATTGTTTGCAGATGTATATGGTTTTCTTTTCACCACAGCAAATGCAATGTAAAAAACAAACACAAAAAAACCCGAATGCTTTCACATTCGGGCTAATCGTAGCGGAAGGGAGATTCGAACTCTCGACACCACGGGTATGAACCGTGTGCTCTGGCCAACTGAGCTATTCCGCCATAATGATGGGGCCTATAGGGCTCGAACCTATGACCCTCTGCTTGTAAGGCAGATGCTCTCCCAGCTGAGCTAAGACCCCATGACATGCATCCGTTTCCGGACTGCTTTGCCAGTATAACCGCATTAAGAGCAAATGTCAAGCACTTTTTTTGAAAAAATAACTTTTTTTAAAAACATTCTTTTCTTTTCGACAAAATATGATATGATATAGGGGAAATCCCACATAGGAGTAGCATATATGACCCAATTTATTGTAAACCCCCAGTCCCGTTCCGGCAAAGCCGTGGAAATCTGGGCTGACGTAGAAACCCATCTGAAGCAGAAACACATTCCTTACGAGCTGCACATGACCAAATGTGCAGGAGACGCCGTAAATCTGGCGCGTAAACTCACCACCCCCGCATCCCAGACCGACGATCCCATCAATGTGGTGGCTCTTGGAGGTGACGGAACCCTCTGCGAGGTATTAAACGGCCTCCAGCTGGCAGACAATATCAATCTCGGATATATCCCCACCGGCTCCGGAAATGATTTCGGACGCAGCATGCATTATCCATCCAACCGCCTGACCATGGTAGAGCGGATCACCGATACCCCCGAGACTACGGCTATTGATTTCGGCACCGTGAAACTGGGAAATTCCCCTTGGGAGGAAAAACGGTTCGCTGTCAGCTGTGGTATCGGCTTCGATGCAGCTGTCTGTGATGCTCTGCTGACCAGTAAGTGGAAAAAGTTTTTCAACACTATACGTCTGGGAAAACTGTCCTATGTGGTGGTGGGATTGATCGAGTTGTGCAAGATGAAGACCACCGACGGATATATTGTGGTTGACGGAAAGCGGATCGATCTGAAAAAGGTTTCCTTCATTTCCTGCCATATCCAGCCTTTCGAGGGCGGCGGATTCCGCTTTGCTCCCAAAGCTGACTGTCGTGACGGAAAACTGGAGCTTTGTGTCATGTCCGGCGGCAGTAAACTGGAACTGATCCCGGTTCTGCTGAAGGCACTGTTCAGAGCCCCCATGGAGTCGGCACATGTACATAACTACAGCTGCAAAAAGGTACATATTCATCTGGACCGTCCCAGCTCCACCCACACCGATGGTGAGGTTCACGGACCCCAGACCGATATCACCGTGTGCAACAGTGATCAGAAGATCAATCTGATCAAGGTATGATCAAAACATATGACCCCTATGAAAAGTCCGGGTGCAATGGAGTATGCTTCCATTACACCCGGACTTTTCACATCTATCAAGGAAAACCATATAAATTAATTTCAATAAATCATCAAATGTCCAGCTTTGCGATAACATCCTTCAGTACACTAGCACTGTTCACCAATTTTGCCTGTTCTTCCTCATTTAAAGGAAGCTCCAATCTGCCGGTCACACCGTTGGGACCGATTTCCGTCAGAATGCTGATCGCCACATCCTCAATACCGTACTCTCCGTGAAGGACGGTGGATACGGTGGTGACGGACTCGTAGGGTGCCAGAATCAGACGACAGAGACGGCAGACAGAAACAGCGATGGCATAGTTGGTCGCACCTTTATTGGCGATGATCTGCCCACCGGACTTGTGTACATACTCAACCACTTCATCCCGATCCAGCTCTTCGATTCCCTTGCGCTTGGTATTCTCACTATTCTGATACTCATCCAGCTTAACACCGGCAATGTTTGCCACAGACCAGGGAACAAAGGAGGAATCACCGTGCTCGCCGAATACATGGCTGTGCACATTTTTCTGTGCCACCTTAAAGTGCTCGGACAGTCTGGAACGAAGTCTCGCCGTATCCAGCGCAGTTCCGGAACCGATGATCTGATGCTCGGGAAGTCCGGAAATCTTGGTAAACACATAAGTCAATACGTCGACCGGATTACTTACCAACACATAAATCGCATCGGGGGCATACTTTACGATCTGAGGGGTGATGCTCTTCAGAATATTTACATTGGTCTGTGCCAGATCAATTCGGGTCTGCCCGGGTTTTCTCGCCACGCCTGAGGTAATGATCACAATATCGGAGCCCTCTGCATCGGGGTAATCTCCTGCCATGACATTGATGGGATCCTGGAACGCGGTACCCTGAAGGATATCCATCGCCTCACCTTCCGCTTTGCCCTTAACAATATCGATCAAAACGATTTCTGATGCGATCGCGCTGTTTGACAGTGTGTAGGCAATCGTCGATCCCACAGCTCCTGCACCGATTACTGTAATTTTGTAGCCGCTCTTATTACACATACTCACAATCTCCTCATTCTGCATTGATTTTCGCGCTAATTTCCGTCAAAAAATCACGAACTTTTATGTTGTGGGATATTGTAGCACTGTGTTAATTTTCTGTCAACCCTGTTTGTTAAAAAACTATCAGCAATGTCAAAACTTTGTCATGTTTGTAGAATTTTTATCAATTCTCCTGTGTAGAGTCGTGCATTTCTACCATGCTTTTTCTGTTCTCCACCAGCCATACCACGCCGATAATCATCAAACTGGCCAAAATAACCGAAATGTACATGGCAGCTGCTGTACGGTATAAAAAGGACAGCGCTTCAACCTCCGAGAGCAGTATCCCCATCACATTGGCGCCGATGTGAAATAAGATAGGCGCAATCAGTGTTTGAAAACGTTCATAAACATAGATCATCAGAAACGCCAGCGCAGTTCCGTAAACCATCTGAAGGAAATTTCCGTGGAACAGGCCAAACATAAGGGCTGCCAGAATAACTGCCGTCTTCTTGCTTGCTATCTCAGTCAACTGACGATACATTAATCCTCTGAAAATCAGTTCCTCCAGAACAGGTGTCAAAATACCCAGCGATACAATCTCCAGCAGCAGCTTTCCCTGATAAAAGACAACTGCCACTTCCTCATAACTATCCGTCACACGATTCAGACCGCTCAGTGCGATCATGCCATTGCCCGCATATGCGGTAATGGCTCCAAATACCACCATCAGCAGCATCCAAAGAGGGGATCTGTCCGGCAAAGATTCCACGTATCCCTCTGCCCGTCTGCGCTGTCGATCCCGTCGAAAATAAATGATCAAAACAGGCAATGTTACCACCACCGACACGGCCTGCAATTCCAGAGCGTACCGATAAACCAGCTCCAGGGCCTGATACATTATGGTTTCCACATCCCCTGAAATAAGGGCCTCCATATTTTCTCCCATCACATTGGCCGTGATGATGATCGCTGCCACCACGCTGACCAGCAGATTTATCCCATAATAGATTAAAAACGGATAGATCAGTCTTCTTATCTTCTTTCCGTCAACGGACGGTCTAGTTTCCATAAATTACTTCCCCCTATGTCTCTTCATTCCTTAATCATAGAAATCCTTATCAGTATACTGCCCTTTTTGACCAAATGCAAATAAAATATATCTAAATATCCCGGAACTTATTACTCAAATGTCGTTCCCTTTATTATTGTCGCTAATATATAATCCATTTTTATAAAACTACAATAAAAAATGTTCTAAAATCTCTTGAAAACCACTATTCTCAATGATATAATTAAACCCTATTCTATTATACCAAGGAGGGTTTCTCATGGAAAAATTTTTCAAATTGAAAGAGAATGGCACCACAGTTCGTACTGAGCTGATCGCCGGCCTCACCACCTTCATGACCATGGCTTACATCATCGCCCTGAATCCCAACCTGCTGACCGGCTTCGGTGCAAACGGACAGGAACTGTGGAACGGTGTATTCATGGCTACCTGTATCTCTTCCGCCATCGGTATGTTTGTAATGGCATTCCTTGCCAACAAGCCGTTCGCTATGGCTCCCGGTATGGGTCTGAACAGCTTCTTTGCTGTTGTTGTTGCCAACATCGTTGGTATGACCGGTATGAGCTATACCGCCAGCTTCCAGTCTGCACTGGTGATCATTCTGATCGAAGGTATTGTATTCCTGTTCCTTTCCATTTTCAATATCCGTGAAAAGATCGTTGAGGCGATTCCTCTTGGCGTTCGTCTTGGTATTGCTCCCGCTATCGGTCTGATGCTGATGAACATCGGTTTCGGTTCCAATGCAGGTATCTATTCCGAGACCGGCGGCCCCTTCTTCGTAATGCGCGACTTCTTCGGTGCTCTGACTCCCAGCGTTGCTCAGACTACCATGGGTTCCGGTTATTCTGCTATGATCCTCGCTGTTGTGACCATGTTCATCGGTTTCTTCGTTATCGTTGTTTTGGATTATAAGAAGGTTAAGGGCTCCGTTCTCATCGGTATGCTGGTTGCTTCCATCATCCACTGGGCAGGTTCCTTCATCTTCCTGAACACCAATCCTTTTGCAGCCATCACTGCAGAAAGCTTCATTCCTCCTTTCGCAGACATGGCCGCTACCACCCTGTTCAAGTTTAACTTCGCAGGTTTCTTCGAGATCGGCTGGTTCACTGCAATCACCCTGATCATTACCTTCTGTATCATTGATATGTTTGATACCATCGGAACTTTAGTTGGTACCGCTTCCCGTGCAGGTATGCTGGACAAGGACGGAAACATGCCCAACATGAAGGAGGCTCTGCTGGCCGACGCTGTTGGTACCATCGCAGGTGCTGCTACCGGTACTTCCACCGTTACCACCTTCGTTGAGTCCGCATCCGGCGTTGAGGCAGGCGGACGTACCGGTCTGACCGCTCTGACCACCGGTGTTCTGTTCCTGGCTTGTATCTTCATCTCCCCCATCGCAGCTGTAATTCCTCCCGCTGCTACCTCCGCTGCACTGATCTATGTTGGTGTACTGATGCTGGCAGGTCTGAGAAACATTGATTTTAACGAAATGACTCAGCTGGTTCCCGTATCCGTTATGCTGCTGGCGATGCCCATCTCCAGTTCCATCGGACATGCAATCGGCCTCGGTCTGATCGTTTACACCGTTATGAAGGTATTCACCGGAAAGGCAAAGGAAGTTTCCGTACTTACCTATGTGATCTCCCTGCTGTTCCTGCTGAAGTTCTTCCTGGTTGTATAATCGTACACCTTATTATTATCAAACAGTTTGCCAAAAAGGGGTCTGCGGATGTTTCTGCAGACCCTTTTCACATGCATCTGTCCTTTTTCACATACACCTGTCCTTTCATCGGTGTCTGATGAATTCATTCCGCATCTCATGAATATATTGTTAGCAATAATACATTTTCAGGTATATCCCATGACAAACGCTCTATATGCCGCCCAGAATGATCTGTCCGACACCGGATATCTGCAGATCCAAACCCTATCCGCCGAAAATCAACGCCCCATTGAAGGTGCCCGAATCTCCGTTTCTTATACCGGCGAACCGGACGAAGTGGTGGATGAGGTGGAGACCGATTCCTCCGGACAGACTGAAAACCTGTCACTGCAGGCACCTCCACTGGAATACAGTGAGATTCCCGGATCGCCGAAACCCTACTCCGAATATACGCTTTCCATCACCGCCCCGGGATTTGAGCCTCTGACCATCACCGGAACCGAAATTCTTCCCACCGCAACCGCCCTCCAGGTCGCACGATTACGTCCCCTTTCCGAAGGCCCCGGCGGTGAAAACCCGGTGATCATCCCTCCTCACACGCTATATTATCCTTATCCCCCTAAAATTGCCGAGGCAGAGATCAAACCTATCCGGGACACCGGCAGCATTGTCCTCAGCCGTGTAGTTGTCCCGGAATTTATCGTTGTCCATGACGGTGTTCCCTCCAATTCATCTGCGGAAAATTATTATGTTCCTTTCCGGGACTACATCAAAAACGTGGCTTCCAGTGAGATCTACGCCACCTGGCCCCAAAGTACCATCACTGCAAACATTTTGGCCATCCTCTCCTTCACCCTGAACCGGGTCTACACCGAATGGTATCGCAATCAGGGCTACAATTTCACCATCACCTCCTCCACTGCCTACGACCACAAATGGATCTATGAGCGCAATATCTATGAAAGAATCTCCGTAACTGTGGATGAGATTTTCAACAATTATCTCTCCCGCCCCGATGTAAAACAGCCTATACTGACCCAGTATTGCGATGGAAGAAACACTCAATGTCCGGGGTGGATGACCCAGTGGGGCAGCAAAGCCCTCGGCGATCAGGGCTATTCCCCCATTGAGATCCTTCGCTATTACTACGGTGAGGATATGTATATCAATACCGCAGAGGAAATCGCCGGTGTCCCCATCTCATGGCCCGGCTCACCTCTGGACATTGGCTCCTCAGACAATGATGTCCGCACCATTCAGGAACAGTTAAACGCCATCGCCTCAGTCTACACTGCTATTCCCTCTCTGGTTCCTGATGGGATCTATGGTGAACGCACTCAGGCCGCCGTTCGGGAATTTCAGTCTATTTTCGGCCTACCCCAGACAGGAATCGTCGATTTTGCCACCTGGTATCGAATCTCCGCCATCTATGTGGCAGTGACGGAAATCGCAGAACTGTGATACCTCTTTTTATTAATTCTCCGCAGGAGATCCCTATATCTGCCAAAAATCCCCTCGAAGCACCATCTCTGTACTTCAAGGGGATTTATCTGATTTCTATTCCAATTCCTCAAGCTATTGGGTTCTTTGATCTGTTTCCAGGCTCAGTTTTCTACCATCAGCTGGATAATTTCCTTGTCGGTCTCCGCCATACCATCATGAGCCAGACGCCCAACACTGGCAATGGTTCTCTCCACACCCTTCTTGACGATGCCGTCACCGCCTACAAACTGGTTTCCTTCAAGGAACATATGATAGCCCAGAATGCCGGCATCCACAGCAGAAGCGATCTTTCCCGCACAGGAAGCCTTCGCACCGTCACAGACAATACCGGACACAATCGCCAGGGAATTAACCAGTGTATGGGAAACCTCCCGGTATCCGCCGCCCATCAGATAGGCAATACCTGCACCGCTTCCGCAGCCGGCGCTGACCGCTCCGCAGTATGCAGACAAACGTCCGATACCGGTCTTTAAATGAATGGTGCAAAGATTGGAAACAACCAGTGCACGGTACATCCGATCCTCATCGATGCCATACTCTTTTGCGTAAATCACCACAGGAACACTGGCGGTGATACCCTGATTTCCACTGCCGCTGTTGATCACCACCGGCATCTCACAGCCATTCATTCGGGCATCCGATCCGGCTGCCGCCCATGCTTTCGCCTTAACTTTTACATCATCCCCATATACCTTCAGCAGAACCTTCCCCACATTGGCACCGTAAGGATGTTTCAGGCCCTCTGAAGCAATGGCCATATTACACTCGACCTGACGGGACAAAATCGGCTTTACATCCTCCAGTTTAACCGTATCGGCAAACTCCAGAATCTGCTTTACACTGAGCACCGAGCGATCCGTCAATGTCTGTACCAACTCCTCACTGCAGCCGGCATTTTCCACGATCTGCTCTACTCCGTCCTTCTTTACCGTCACGATATTGGTGTGGAAGTCCACGATACGAACATAGGCACTGGCTTCACCGGCATATACCGTCACCCCGATATCGAAAATATGTCCAAAATCAACCGGCTCCACCTCTATAGGCGTCTCGGCCAAATAGACCTTCATCGCCTCGATCTGTGCAGGGGTAACACCTGCCAGCACCTCCAGCTTGCGAACACTGTCGCCGGCCACAATACCGGCTGCCGCTGCCGCAGCAATACCCTTCTGACCGCCTGTATTTGGAACAATAACACTCTTTACATTTTTAATGATATTTCCGCTGACTGAGACTTTCACCCGATCCGGCTGCACACCCAACGTGTCTCTGGCAACCGAGCCGGCATAAGCGATGGCAATGGGTTCCGTGCACCCCATAGCAGGAACAAGCTCCTCCCTCAAAATCTGAACATATTCATCATAAAATACAAATCGATTGTCCATGAAAGCCTCCCGTAGAATATTTTCTGTAATTTCACTACAGTATCAGATTGTACGGATATCGGTTTCCAGCAGCTTGCATGCCAAAACCATATTGTCATTGCGGATCGCATCGATGATCTGCATATGCACGTAGGGCGGCTCGGAAAAAGCAGACTCCTTCCATGACTCCCATCGTTTCTGTGCGAAGGCTCTGGTCTGAACCGACAACGCCATCTTAAGCTGCTTCAGCGCAAAGGGGTCATCGTAACACTGCATCAGCCGCATATGAAAATCGCTGTTGTGCTCCCAATGTCCAAAGGCACTCTTTTCCTCTGGCTTGGCGATCATCGCCTCCAGATCCTGTATGTCCTCAGCTGTGATCATGTGCCAGTAATGACTCATGAATCCAACCTCCATGACAATACGAAACCGCTGGATATCCATAATATCTTTTGTGGTCAGCGCCTTGATCTTGTATCCGTAGCAGGGAATACTCTCCAGCACCTGCTCATTGCACAGCTCGATCAGTGCCTCCCGGATCGGCGCGCGACTCACTCCCTCAAACTGCTCCATCAACCCTTTTTCCGTCAAAATCTGATCAGGCTGATATTTTCCGTTGACCACATTGGTCAGTACAGTCTGATAAACATGGTGCTTCAACGCACCTTTCTTGTTTTTCTCAGTGGGCATATTTTCTCCGTTTCTGATACTCCCGCCAACCTAATCATATCAGTTATGTTCGTTGTTGTCAACTAAATACATTGATTTTTCCAATTTTCTGGCAGGAATGCACAACAAATCGCTTGTATTCGTCATTTTCATTTAATCTGTACAAAATGCGCAGTTTTAACTGATATGATTAGTGATTTATTGTATCTTTTTTACATTTTCTATTACCTATACTATACTCAAAAGGAGGTCTTTCTGTCAAGTTTTATCCATCAGAAAATGCCCTCCGCAGAATACACTCCGCAAAGGGCATAAATCATTTTACTGTTCCAACTTTTCCAATATTTCTCTCTTATACGCCAAAAATTCTTCCGTCAGATTGAAATCCTTCCGTCTGGGCTTCGGCTTCCGGATCACGATCTCATCGGTGATCCTTCCCGGTCTTCCTCCCAGCAGGTAAATGCGATCCGACAATAGGATTGCCTCATCGATGTCATGGGTGATAAACAGGGTGGACATCCGGATCTGTTCCATCACCTCCAGATACCAATCATGCATCGCGCCTTTGGTCAAGGTATCCAGTGCACTGAACGGCTCATCCAACAGTGCCACGTCCTTCGAGAACAGATACGTCCGCAGCAGCGCCGCCCTCTGTCGCATCCCGCCGGAAAGCTGATGAGGATATTTCTTCTCCGTCCCCTCCAGACCAAATTCAGCAAAGTAGGGCTTCACCTGTTCTCTGGCCTGACGCTTCTTTCCCCCCTTGATCAGCAACGGCAGGGCCACATTATCCTCAATGGTTCGGTAGGGCAGCAGAAGATCCTTCTGAAGCATATAGCTGACCTGTCCCGGCTTTCCCGTGATCTCCTCCCCGTTCAGATAAACTGCACCGGAATCCGGAATGCTCAAACCGGCGATTACATTAAATAACGTAGTTTTGCCGCCGCCGCTGATTCCCAGCAAAGAAACCAGTTCATGATCGTGAAGCTCGATGGAAATATTTTCAATGATTTTTTCCCCATCAAAGGATTTTGAAACAGCTTCCACCTTTAACTCTGCCATTGATATTCCTCCACATCTGCTTATGACGGAAGATAGTCATTGGTAAATCCGAAGTTTTCCGGAATCTCTTCCTCCATAAGGCCCTTATCATTCAGCCAGTTGTAAAAACTATTCCAGCGGGCAGGATCCATATATCCCCACTGCTCCACTTCCGCCTTATACTGAGCCGACATATAGTTCTGGCTGGCCAATACCAGCTCCCGATCCAGCTCCGGCGCGGCCTTGCAGAGAATATCCGCAGCACCGGACGGGTCTGCAATGGCATCCTCATATCCCTTCGCCAGCGCAGCCAGAAATGCCTTCGCTGTCTCCGGCTCATTTTTTAGGAACTCATTGTTGCCGATCACCACCGGCGTATAATAGTCAAATACCGGGTCAATGTCCGCAAAGGCAAAATAATCCGTCGCCAATCCGGCCACCTCAGCCTTCACTCCTGCCCAGCCGTAAAAAATCCAGATAGCATCCACCGATTTGCTTTTCAGGGCCGAGATCTCATCGGTGACGGTGCTGGGGATCAATTCCAGTTTCCCGTAATCTCCTCCGTCAGCCTCCATTACATGCTTGATCGTGGCCAACTCCATGGGTCCTTCCCATGTGGCATATTTTTTCCCTTCCATTCCGCCGGGGCGATCCATGCCCTCTCCCTTTCGGGAGATGATGCCGGAGGTATTGTGCTGAACCAGTGCCGCAACCGCTGAGATAGGCAGTGCGTTATCCCCTACAAGGGCAGGCGCCATGCTGTCCTGAAAGGAAACACCAAACTGAGCTTTGCCCGAGGCCACCAACACCTCTGCGCCGCCCTCCGGGGGCTGCACGATCTCCACCTCAAGACCTGCTTCAGTAAAGTAACCCTTTTCCTGAGCTACATACAGCCCGGTATGGTTGGTATTGGGCGTCCAATCCAAAACAAATGTAACTTTGGTCAGTTCCTTATTGTTTCCCGGTTTATTATTTTCCCGGGCGCAGCCGGTACCCATGATCATCATGACAACGACCAGCAGCAGCGCCACGATACGTTTTGTAATAATCTGTTTTTCCATATGGTCTCCTTCCATCGTCCTCACGGACGTTTTGACTTATTTCCTGTCATTTTTCTCCCCGCGTTCCCATGGCATGCATCTCTTCTGCAGAAGGTCCACACCCCACATGAGTACAAGGCTGATGGCTGAAATCAGAAAGATAACCGCAAACATCTTATCGAAGGAATATGCTTTTTTCACTCTGGTCATATAAACCCCCAGGCCGGAAAAGCCGCCCAGCCACTCAGAAATCACCGCTCCCACCACAGCGTAGGACGCAGAAATCCTGAGGCCCGAGAAAAATCTTCCCAAGGCTCCCGGAAATTTGATATAACAAAAAATCTGAAACCGCCCTGCTCCCATGGAACGCAGCAAATTGACTGCATCCCGATCAGCAGAACGAAAACCGTCCAACAGTCCCACCGCGATGGGGAAAAAGGTGGTGATCACGATCAGGATGACCTTAGGCGCCATCTCATAGCCGAACCACAGCACCAGCAGGGGTGCAATGGCCACCGCAGGAATGGTCTGTGTCAAAACCATCAAAGGATAGAAAGCCTGATACACCCGCTCAAACCGATCCATCAGCACCGCCATCACAAATCCCAACGCCACACCGAACAGCAAGCCAAGAAAAGCCTCACCGAGGGTGACAGCCGTATTTTCCATCAACAGCGGAAATTCCGCAATGAATGCCTTGACCACACTGACAGGGGACGGAAGCATATATCCTTCTACCAGTTTCAGATCTGTAGCCAGCTGCCAGATCACCAAAAGGCCGGCGATGGCAGCCCCTGCCCACAGATTACCGGTGATGTTTTGTAACTTTCTTTTCAATGGTAAGCACATCTCCTTCGGGCTTATAATTAATCTTCACATATGCCGCAACGCTGGGCGCACCGGCACGGATGGCAATATGCTGACATTCCTTCACAATATCCATCAGCTCATCGTAATCGCCCTCGATAGCGGTCTCACAGGGACCCACATAATAATTGAGGCCTGTACTCTTAATGTAGTCAATCACTTCATCCACAATGCGGATCAGTTCCTCGTCGTTAGACGCACAAGGCAACACTTGAATCGCAACACTGGCATTCATTTTTCCTTCTCCTGTTCTTCATTTTTTCGCATTAAATCTGCCGATCCCGCAATCCATACGCGCGCTCAAATCGCTGTCCCGGCATCAAAATTGAATCACACCTGACAGCTTCAGTCATCCTGAGATGTCCATCAACATAGGATGCAGGCGGCTATTTCCCTGAAAGCAGAAAAGCCACCCGGACATCCCGAGCGGCTCACTAAACGTCAAAAAAGACTTACGTTCCTACGCTGGCATTATCCAGATCAGGTTCCCGGGTCGAAAACATACGGTTCTCCTCTCAGCCGGACTTCATCCAGCCCCCCGTTTCAATTTGTATATAGTTTACTGCGGTTGTTAATTCTTGTCAATCCCAATTTTAATGAACCAATCGTTTCTCTCTCCACTTTCCGCTCTGCCAACGCCCGAACATGAATACTGCCCGCACACATTCATCCAGCGCCAATCCGATGTAAGCGCCCACAGCCAGAAGCTCCAGCCTCAGTCCGAAGAACCAGGTTCCCCCCACGGCGCAGACGAACATGAAAATCGCCGCAATCACCACAGGGTACACGGCATCTCCGCTGGCCTTCAGGGCAATGCCGAAAACCATGTTCACCGCACGCCCGATCTCCAGCACGATATCCACCGCCAACAGGGTACTGACCAGCATGATCATCCGGGGATCATCGGTAAACAGACCGACGATGGGTCTTGCAAAAACCGCAAACAAAGACTGAAGGACAATGGCTGACCCAATGCCCACCAATGCGGCTTTTTTCGTCCCGCGGTCGCACTCATCAAACTCCTTTGCTCCGATCCGCCAACCGGTGAGGATCGCGTTGGCCTGAGCCAGTGCCGCCCCCACACTGTAAGAGAAATTGGCGATCTGGGCTGTGTAGGATCTGGCCGTCACGTTGATACCCTCGGTGTCCATCTGATTCATAAAGCGAACGACCAGCGTGATGGCCACATTGTACAGCGCAGTTTCCAATGCCGCCGGGAAACCGATCCTGATGATCTGTCTTAACACCTCACCGTTTTTTATCTCGTCGGTATCTTCATCGACATGGATCAGTTTCCTTGACTGAGACATCACCATGATCAGATTCAACACCCGGGAAATTACGGTGGCCAGTGCCACCCCTGCCACGCCCCATTCGAGCACCAGCAGGAAAACCGCATTGAGCACCAGATTGATCACATTGGCCGCTACCGTAGCCACCAGTGGCTCACGGGTGTAGCCGAATGCCCGCATGTAACCGGAGTAGATGGGAATGACGGCATTGAGAATGCAGCTTCCTCCCACGATTTTCAGATAAACTACCGCAGACCCTTTAAGAGCCTCGGCGATTCCAACCCCCTCGAGAATCAGCTCTGCACCAAAAAGCAGGATCGCGGACAGAACCACTCCCAGCCCTCCATTAAACAAAAGGCCGATCTGTCTGGCCCGATGAGCCACACCCGGACGCCCTGCGCCGATATTCTGCGTCATCACCGCCAGCATTCCCGATGACACAATTGAGAACATAATGATAAATATGCCAATATAGGTGTTTGCGGTTCCCACCGCACCTACCGCCTGGTCACTGACCGTAGAAAGCATCATGGTATCCACCATGCCGGCCATCATAAAAAACAATATCTCTATACAAATAGGAAAAAATAACTGAGTCAATGTTTTGCGCTTTGTTTCCATCTATACCTCCATCAAATACCTTACTAATATATCAGCTTTCTGAAAAAAAACAATAGTCTTTGCAAAACTTTTGTCTTTATGGTAAAATACAAAAATCAACGCCGAAGCCGATCGCCGGCAAAGCTGCCAAATACATCGATTAACCTGATAAGAGGAAGTGACACACATGAATAAAAAAGACATTTTAGAGATCCGCAAGCAATTCACCCCCGAGCGCTGCTGCA
Organism: Lachnospiraceae bacterium; assembly: GCA_017387285.1. Lineage (GTDB taxonomy): Bacteria > Bacillota > Clostridia > Lachnospirales > Lachnospiraceae > RGIG423. The sequence goes on along the minus strand of JAFOFP010000082.1, from coordinate 1,715 downwards.
TCAGCCGCATCTGCGGTTGTTATGTGGATCACGAAAAGACAAAAAAGTTTGTATCCAAATCTGCCTTTCTTTCCCTGCCGGAGGAGGAAGAATTCAAATATTTCACCCTGTTTAAGCAAACCCTGTCCGGCACTCCCGGCAAAAATCTGGTCTACATGGACTTCCCCATTGAGGCGGAGATGCCCGACGGCACACAGGCTTTCCTGTTGAAGCTTCGGGACAGCAAGCTGGACGACGATATGCTGTTGGAGGAGTTTTATGACCGCGTGATCGAAAACTTCCACTATGGCGAAAATTACTACATTATTCTGATTCACGGTACCTACGATATTCCCGGCCGCACCGGTGACGGTCTGGAGATGGAGGATGCCTCCACCCATGTTTATGAGCATATCCTCTGCAGCATCTGCCCCGTCAATATGAGCAAACCGGGATTGGCCTACAATGAGCTTTCCAATGCCATTGAAAACCGTATCCGTGACTGGATCGTGGAGGCTCCCATGAGAGGCTTTCTTTTCCCTGCCTTCGCGGATCGCCAGCAGGACATCCACCAGGTCATCTCCTATGCGAAAAATCCGGAGGACGAGCAGCCCGATTATCTGGAACATGTGCTTGGAGCATACATTCCTCTGACGCCCAAGACTCAGCGCTCCACCTTTAATGCAATCCTGGCAGAGACCCTCGGAGATGAAGGCGATTATGAGGCTATCTGCAGTGTCCATGAGCAGATCAACGAACTGATCGAGGAGCAGAAGGATAATCCAGAGCCTCTCCTTCTGGGCAAACCGGATGTACGTCGGATCCTCAGTTCTGTGGGGGTGGACGAAGAAAAGCTGACCCAGTTTGACCGGGTCTATGACGAGGAGGCCGGCGAGCGGACAGAGCTTCTGGCTACCAACATCGCTGTCTCCCGCAAGTTTGAGATCGAGACTCCGGACATCATGATAAAAGTCAACCCTGAACGGGCTGACTTAATCGAAACACGTATCATTGACGGCAGACAATGTCTGGTCATTGCAGTCGATGACCATATACAGGTCAACGGCATCAATGTGCGAACCATTGCACAGAAAGAGTAATCACCGCGAAAAATATGCCCGCGCCACGAGGCTGTCCTTCTCCACCTGGAGCTGGACGGCCTTTAATGACTCCATCTTGCGGATGGGTCTAATATAATGATAAAACTCCACCGTGATCTCCTGATCATACACATCACCGCTAAAATCCAAAATCAGCGTCTCCACGGTGATCCGCTCCTCATTATCCACCGAAGGACGGGTCCCCACATTGGTTACCCCCATAAATGTCTCCTCACCCCTGTGGACAAGGGTGGCATAGACGCCAAGAGGCGGCAGCTTCATCTCCTCTGTGATCCCCAGATTGACGGTAGGCATCCCCACTGTCCTGCCCTTTCCTTTTCCGCGGACCACCGGGCCCGTAAGGCTGCAAAGCACTTCTTTCTCTGTCCTATCTACTGACTGCACCTCAGATAACCCCCTTCATCACCAGCAAAATCAATACGCTGGTCGCCAAAATCACCACGATGACCGGCCACATTGCCAGACGCTTCCGCTCCCCTTTTCCATCTCCGACAGGCGGCAGTAAGGAAGCCTTCCTCAAACCGGTCACCACCGGTTTATACAACAACAATGTAATTGCGGTATTTAATGTCCCTTTAAACAAATTAAAGGGTAAAAATACGGTAGGTAACATAG
>JAFOFP010000081.1 GCA_017387285.1 Lachnospiraceae bacterium | reverse complement strand
GCGGTGGATGTGATCGTGGTGGGCCGGTTCGCCGGAGACAATGCTCTGGCGGCGGTGGGTTCCACAGGCCAGCTGGTCAATCTGCTGATCAAATCCTTTGTTGGCCTGTCTGTGGGAGGAAATGTTCTGGCCTCCCGTTATTACGGAGCCAAGCAGGAGGAAAATCTGAGGCGAACGGTACATACGGCCATCGGACTGAGTCTGATCAGTGGCGCGATTTTGACTGTGACCGGCCTGATCCTCATGAAGCCTCTTCTGCGAATGATCAATGTGCCGGAGGAGATTTTTGATCAGGCAGCGCTTTATCTGCGCGTTTACTTTATCGGTATAACGGCAATGATGGTGTATAATTTCGGCAGTGCCATCCTCAGAGCAGTGGGAGATACGAGAAGACCCATGTATTATCTGACCATTGCCGGTGTTGTCAACGTGGTACTCAATCTGATCTTTGTGCTTGTATTTCATATGGATGTGGCCGGTGTTGCCCTGGCTACGACGATTTCCCAGTGTATATCTGCGGTGTTGGTCATAAGATGTCTTTTGAACGCGGAGAGTGCCATAAAGCTGGATCCGAAGGCGCTGAAGGTGGATCCGCAGATTTTCCGCATGATCCTCAGCATCGGAATCCCGGCCAGCGTACAGGGTATTTTATTTTCCATTGCCAACCTGTCCATCCAGTCATCGATCAACTCCTTCGGTACGGAGGCAGTGGCGGGCAATTCCGCTGCGGCCAGCATAGAGGGCTTTATTCTCACTGCCATGAATGCCTTTTACCAGACGGTGCTGTCCTTTACCAGCCAGAATCTGGGTGCGGGCAAGCGCGAGCGTATCGGCAAGGTTCTGTACATTGGAATGGGATGTACTGCCGCGGTCGGAATGGCGTTGGGATTTGGGTCGGTGTGGTTCGGAGAGGAGCTGCTTGGACTCTACACCACCGGTACATCGGTAATCACCATGGGCATGTATCGCCTCAGTGTCATGGGAAAAACCTATTTCATCGGAGGTCTGCAGGAGACGGTGGTAGGTGCGCTCAGAGGGATGGGGTATGGTGTTCTGCCTACCATGGTGTCACTGGTGGGTATTTGTGGACTTCGCCTGCTCTATCTGAACACACTGTTTAAAATGGAAGAGTTTCACAATCTTCACTCGTTGTACTTCACCTATCCTCTCTCATGGGGAGTGACGCTGGTTGTGCTTCTGGTCATGTATATTATCGTGAGACGAAGAATGAGGAATTAGCTGTTCTTATCATTAGTTAAAAAAAGTTAAGCATGTTTTACTTGAAAATCCATTCGCACAGCGGTACAATAGTCCGAACGGAACATGGTTTGTTGCAATGCAAAACTGATCGGCAGCCTAATGGCGGCTGACAGACAATCATGGAGGGGATTACCATGGGAAGAACGAAGACGAGATCCTATGAGATCGATATGTGCAACGGAGCGATTTTGCCGAAGATGCTTCGCTTCGCGTTGCCGTTGATGCTTTCCAGTATGCTTCAGTTGATGTTCAATGCGGCGGATGTCATTGTGGTGGGACGGTTTGCCGGAGATCATTCCCTGGCGGCGGTAGGTTCCACCGGTACACTGGTCAATCTGCTGACGAACTTTTTCATGGGTCTGTCCATCGGTGGAAATGTTCTGGCATCCCGCTATTATGGGGCGAAGCAGGACGGTGAGCTTCATCAGACGGTCCACACCTCCATCACCCTGAGTTTGATCAGCGGAGTCGCTCTCACCGGACTGGGTCTGTGTCTGAGCAAGCCCTTGATGAGATTGCTGAATGTTCCGGAGGAAATCTTTGATCTTGCCGGTCTGTATCTGC
>JAFOFP010000080.1 GCA_017387285.1 Lachnospiraceae bacterium | reverse complement strand
TCGCCCGTCAAGCATTAATCATGATGTTAAACAGTGGAATAATTAAAGACTCTCCAAAACCTCTTTTCTGTTAAATGCGAAAAAGCTGCCACACAATCAATGCGACAGCCCTTTCATCATTATTCATTCCCAATCAAAAAGAATATCATCACGCCAGTTACTCCGGCACGGCCACCATACCGTCATACAAAAATCCCTCTGACAAAGAATAGGCTCCCTCCACCAGATTTCCTGCATCCACCTTGATCTCACCCTTAAAATCCACCACCACAATATCCCCCACACTGATCCCGCCAAACTCAACGCAGCGGCGGATCCGCAGATCATCGGTAGAAACTTTGAACACCATGCCGTCTTTCGGGTTTTTGCACAGCACTGAATCATCGATCAGCAGGTATCCCTCCTCTATGGCCGTCAATGTACCGGCCACGGAATAGGTAAAAGGCTCCCACTCCGCCTCCTCACCGTGTTCAGTGGCGTAGGAAATGATCTTCCTTGCCGCCTCCACACCGATGTCGTAGAGATACGCCCAATCAAACACATTGGTTCGGATATAGCCGTCCTCTGACACATAAAACACCCGCTTGTAAACACCCAGGATATCTGAGGTAGCGGTAAAACTGAGATAATTCTGCTCTCCTGCCCTCCACATATCAGCGTCGCTAAACGGCGCCTCACCACAGGAACTCAAAATATCCCAGATATACTGATCATCCGCCAGTGCATAATATCCTTTTTCCTTGTGACCCTCGCAGACAGAAAACCGTTCAAAAGGAAGATGTTGATCCAGACGATACAGCTGCATCAATTCTCCGAAGGTGGCAGGCGGATCATACTCACTGTTTTTGAACAGATAATAGTCCTCCTCCAGTTTCACGGCCACCATACGATCCGCCGAAATTTCGGCGATTTCCCGAACCTCTGTGGTCAGGCGATGCTCCTTCTCCTCATACACATCATAGCCCAGAGCTTCTGCATTCCCCAACTCTCCTCCCAGATACTCCGTGGAGACCGAATAGCCGGCAGAGCGAAATTCCTTGCCGTCAAAAAACAGCTGTGTATATCGCTCCGCAGCCGTTCTGTACTCCCATGACCATTCAATGGCCATCTCGGCACCTGCAAGCTGTGCATGTTTGTAGTTGCGCTCCACGCCGCCGATGATTGTGGTCGTACCGCCTCCACGCCGTCCAAGCAAAGTTGCTCCGGCAACGATCACCAAGGTTAAACATGCCGCAACCGCAGCCCATCTGACCAAACCATTGACTTTTTTCTTTCCGGAAGGCATCTTATCTGTATACGCTTCTGCCTCCTCCACATAAGTTCCATCGATCAACTCCATTTTATCCAACAACTCATTTCCCCTCATAAATGGTACCCTTCCCTTTCCAGATAATCTCGCAGCTGCCTGCGGCAGCGAAAAAGCGTGGTTTTTACTCTACTCTGTGACATCCCAAACCCTTTAGCCAGGTCATAAATCGAATCCATATACCAGTATCTGCGAACAAATAATCTGCGCTTTTCAGCCGGCAGACCACCTAAAAATCCGTTGATCATCTCTGCCAATGCCAGTTCATCCATCCGACTTTCCACATCGTCCGGAGCCGGAATGCACTGCTCCATTTCGGCAGAAAGCTCGCAGATCAGCGCACTTCGTTTCAGGCAACTGCGCTCCCGACAGCAATTCAGGGAAATGTGCCGGGTGATTCTCGCCAGAAAGGCATACAGATATCCGTAGGGTTCATGGGGCGGGATCCGATTCCATGCTTCCAGATAAGTGTCATTTTCACACTCCTCTGCCGTCTGCAGATCTCCCACGATCCCATAGGACAAGGCTCTCAATCGCTTCCCGAATCGCTCCGCCGTCAATTGAATCGCTGTCTCATCACGTTTCAGATATCCCTCAATAATCCTGCTATCTTCCATGATTTATCCTCCTCACCCCAACAAGCACCATTTCCGTCAACAAAGTTACAGATTTCGTTTCTTTTTACAAAGCAACTGCGGTTTTTGATGCCCGGCACTAGCGCATACAGTTCATCACCACGCTGATCATCATTTCTTTTTCTTCCGCTCTGGATTCCGCTATCATAATCGTAAATGCTACCAACGTGGAATCCTCGATCAACTTCTTCCCATCTGCAAACAACGCATTATTCTTATCCAGAAAATAGAGAAACATTGTCGCCGCAATCCGTTTGTTTCCGTCCAAAAAGCTATGGTTCTTGACCACAAAGTACAACAAATTTGCAGCCTTTTCCTCCAATGAAGGATACAACTCCCAGCCTCCAAAAGACTGGTATATATTTCCTATGCTACCCTTAAAAGAACTGTCTTTCTCTTTTCCGAACAATTCTGACTCATTTCCAAATTTCATATTTTCAATCACTTGTTTACACTCTTCATAAGTAAGAACATAGGTAGCCTCATTTCCTTTCGGACGCACCATATTTTGATGATCATAGGCATCCAGCAAATCAAGGGCAGTATTATACTTTTCAATGACCGAAAGAACCTGCTTACTATCCAGTGACTCCTCTGTCCTCTTCATAATCCGTATCACCTCACCCAACTGTTTGATACGATTATTATTGACCGCATATCCCTGCATAATATACTGTTTCAATACAGAATTTGCCCATTTGCGGAATTCCACTCCTCGCTGTGATTTCACACGATAACCCACGGAAATGATTACATCCAATGTATAAAATTGAACTTTCTGCTTTACACCAACAACACGCAAGAATTGCGTGTTGTTCTCCCGCTCGATCTCGCCATCACTAAACACGTTGTTGATATGTTTTCGCACTGTTTTTTCATCCTTGTCGAACAACTGTGCCATCTGATTGGCTGTCAACCAAACCGTTTCGTTTCCCATCTTTACATCCAATTTCACAAGCCCGTCTTTTGCCTCAAACATCACAATCTCATTTTGTTTCATCTTCCTCATCCCCCATTTCTATCCCCTTTTCCTTCAAAAAGCGCTCCATCCTGGCATAGTAGGCAATCAACCGCAGCACATACTCCGGCATCTGACGTCTCCCTGCCTCCCACTCTTCCAGCGTCCGCAGCGGGATCTCCATATACCGGGAAAATTCCGTCCGATTCATGCCCAGCATTTCCCG
>JAFOFP010000079.1 GCA_017387285.1 Lachnospiraceae bacterium | reverse complement strand
GTGTTCTCGTACTTTCACCGTTGGTTGTTAAGATCACCAACAACTACCTGAGAAGAGTCAAAGGCGGCGAGAATATCGATCCCATGTACACTGTTGATCCTGAGATTCAGGCTCAGGAGGTTGCACGTGAGATAGACGAATAATAGTTGTTTACTAAAAAAATATAATGATGACAGTAGGGTGGTATTTGACGCGATGTTAAATACCACCCTAATTTAGTCGTGAATTTCATAAAAATATCTGAATTACAAGGTGACACCTGCCGCAAATGGGTGTAAAATATTGAACGGATAATATTCTATACAAGCAAGAGGTGTCACCATGAAGGTTTGCTTGAATTGATGGACCATCGCGAATGCGTTGAAGGACGAGGTGAGGACATGAGAGAAAATAAGAGGGATACAACCCGGGACATGACGGTCGGATCACCCTTAAGACTGATTTTGGGATTTGCGATCCCGGTGATACTGGGGACACTGTTTCAGCAGTTCTACAGTATGATGGATTCAATCATTGTGGGAAAGACGCTGGGGGTGGATGCGCTGGCCGGTGTGGGCTCCACCGGTTCGATCAATTTTTTGATCATTGGTTTTTGTAATGGCGTGTGCAGTGGGTTTGCAGTTCCGGTTGCACATCAGTTTGGAGCAGGTGATGAGAAGGGGCTGCGGAGATATGTGGCAAATGCGGCTTGGCTCAGCCTGATGTTTGCCGCAGTGATAACGACTGCCGTGACGCTGTTTACCGGTCAGATCCTTCGGTTAATGAATACCCCGGAGGAGATTTTTACCTATGCGTATCAGTATATCGTGATTATTTTTGCGGGTATCCCCATGGTTTATCTGTATAACCTGACGGCCGGCATTATCCGTGCCATGGGTGACAGCAAAACACCGCTGTATTTCCTGATGTTGTCATCGGGGCTGAATATTGTGCTGGATCTTTTCTGCATCATTGTGCTGAAGATGGGCGTTGCCGGTGCCGCTGTGGCCACGGTTATTTCACAATCTATCTCCGGAGGATGTTGTCTCTTTTATATGAGACGCAAATATCCGATCCTGAAGATGAATCGGGAGGATTGGAAAATGCGGCCCCGGTACATGAAAAATCTCTGTGGAATGGGACTGCCCATGGGATTGCAGATTTCGATCACGGCCATCGGCAGTGTGGTATTGCAGGCGGCTATCAACGGTTTGGGTTACATCACCGTGGCGGCGGTGACGGCGGCACAGAAAGTGAATTTGTTTCTGGGATGTCCCGGAGAGTCGCTGGGTGTGGCCATGAGCACATATACCGGCCAGAATGTGGGTGCCGGCAAAATCGACCGGATCCAGAAGGGCCTTGGTGCTGCGGCTATTATTGGCTGTGCCTATGCCGTTTGTGCGCTGGCGATACAGGTGGTGGCCGGAAGGCAGCTGGCACTTTTGTTTTTGGATTCTTCGGAGACGGTTATCGTTGATCAGGCCCGTCTGTTCATGCTGTGTTCCGCCCTGTTTTATATTCCCTTGATGTTTGTGAATATCGTCAGATCCATGATCCAGGGAATGGGATTTGGTTTCCTTTCCATTTTTTCCGGTGTGTTTGAGATGATCGCAAGAGCAACGGTGGGATTTGTTTTAGTGCCGATGTTTGGCTTTACGGCAGCCTGCTTCGCTCATCCGGCGGCGTGGGTGGCGGCAAATGTATTTTTGTTCCCTGCGTTCTTTTATTGTAAGAAACGTTTGGAGAGGAGTGTCATGAAGTAAGCATGATTGGAGAAGCCATCTGAGTGATTATTTCTTGACAAGAAGAATAAAATGGTAGATAATAGAAAGAGAATTTGATGTTTCGGTAAGAAACGAAAGGAGATCAATATGAACGTTATTATTGCTAAAGATTACGATGAGATGAGCAAAAAGGCAGCAGAGGTTCTGCTGGACGTTGTAAAGAATACGGAGAATCCTGTGCTTGGTCTGGCTACCGGCAGCAGCCCCATCGGTGCATATCAGGTTATGGTTAAGGATCATCAGGAGAACGGTACCGATTACAGCAAGGTGGTTTCCTACAACCTTGACGAGTATGTAGGTCTTCCCATTACCCATAAGGAGAGCTACTACGCATTTATGCATCAGCATCTGTTCAACCATGTAAATATTAAGGAAGAGAATGTTCATGTACCCAACGGTCTTGCTGAGGATCTGGATCAGGGATGTAAGGAGTACGAGGATATGCTGAAGAAGGTCAGCATCGACATCCAGCTGCTGGGTATCGGCGGAAATGGCCACATCGGCTTCAATGAGCCCGGAACTCCCGTTGACGCAGAGACTCACGTGGTTGATCTGACCGAGAAGACCATCGCTGACAACTCTCGTTTCTTCATTCCTCTCGGAGAGGAGACCCCTACTCAGGCAGTATCCATGGGTCTGGCCAGCATTATGCGTTCCAAGAAGATCCTGCTGATCGCTTCCGGCGCAAACAAGGCTGACGCAGTTTACCGCATGGTAAACGATCCCATCAGTGTAGATTGCCCCGCAACTATCCTGCGCAATCATCCCGATGTAACTGTTATCGTTGATGCTGAGGCAGGCGCAAAGCTGGCTTAATCGATTACCATCATAAAGGCCCCTGAAGCGGCGACTTCGGGGGCTTTTGCTATAATTTGATTGACAATTTTGAAAGTTATTTTTATAATGAAAGAGTATATCTTAAGGAGGTTTGGATCATGAAGCCACTTGTGTTTATGACGGATTTCGGCCTTGTGGACGGTGCGGTCAGCGCCATGTACGGCGTGGCCTACTCAGTCATGCCTGAGTTAAAGATCCATGATCTGACCCATGACATTACGCCTTATGATATTTGGGAGGCCAGTTATCGCTTGATTCAGACCATCAATTACTGGCCGGAAGGTACGGTGTTTGTCTCGGTGGTCGATCCCGGTGTGGGATCGGATCGAAAGAGTGTGGTGGTAAAGACATCATCCGGGCGATACATCGTCACTCCTGACAATGGTACGTTGACCCATGTCCTTCGGGCAGAGGGCGTTGCGGCAGTTCGTGAGATCGATGAGCATATCAATCGTCTGCCCCGTTCCGGAGAGAGCTACACCTTCCATGGGCGCGACGTCTATGCCTTTACCGGTGCCCGTCTGGCAGCCGGGATCATTGATTTTGAGGGTGTGGGACCGGAGCTTTCGGTGGAGTCTCTGGTGAGTCTCCCCATCGTGGAGCCATATTTGGAGGGCAGTGCTGTCTGCGGCACCATTGACGTTCTGGATGTGCGGTTTGGCAGTCTATGGACCAATATTCCCAGAGAGATGTTTTTGAAAACCGGTATCCGCTACGGAGACCGGGTGAGCATCACCATTGAGAATGATACCCGCTGCGTTTATCGCAATATTATTCTGTTTGGTAAGAGCTTTGCGGACGTCTATGTGGGTGAGGCACTGGTCTATGTGAACAGCCTGGACTGTGTGGCCGTGGCCATCAATCAGGGATCCTTTGCCCGTGCTTACAATATCGGGACCGGAAATTCCTGGCGGATTCGCATTGAGCCCTTTAAGGGGTATTTCTGATCGTATTTTCTGGCGAAAGCCTGAAATAAATAAAATCTACGGAGGGTAAACAAATGAAAAAGTTTTCTGTAAAGTCTATCGTTGCCATCGGCATCGGCGCAGCCCTGTTCTTTGTACTGGGTCGCTTTGTAGCCATCCCCAGCCCTGTTCCGAACGTTAACATCTGCGTTCAGTACGGTCTGCTGGCATTCATGGCTGCTGTTTACGGACCTGTTGCAGGTGCTCTGATCGGTTTCATCGGTCATGCCCTGATCGACTTCAGCTATGGCTGGGGTATCTGGTGGAGCTGGGTTATCGCTTCCGGCGTATTCGGTCTGCTGGTTGGTTTTGCAGCTAAGGCACTGAAGATGGACGAGGCTGATATGGGCAAGAAGGGCCTGATCAAGTTCAATGTTGCACAGGTTGTATGCCATGCGATCTGCTGGATCGTTGTTGCATCTGTTCTGGATATCCTGATGTATAGCGAGCCTGTTGACAAGGTATTCGTTCAGGGATTGTTTTCCACGATCGGCAACGCTGTTACCACGGCTATCGTTGGCAGCTTGCTGTGTGTTGCTTATGCAGCTACCAAGACTAAGGCTGGCAGCTTGACTAAGGAGTAATCAAAAACCTTCAAAGGCAGGCCTTGTGCCTGCCTTTGTTTTTAGGAGGAAAAACAGTTGGAAAGAGAAGCGATCATTTCCTTTGAGGGCTTTGGCTTTCAGTATACAGCTCAGGCAGAGCCCACGCTGTATGATATTAATTTAAACATCCATAAAGGTGAGAAAGTTCTGATAGCAGGACCCTCCGGCTGTGGTAAATCCACCTTGGCCCACTGTATCAATGGTCTCGTACCCAATTCCTATCCGGGAACCGTCACCGGAACATTGACGGTTGGCGGAAAGAATGCGTTGGAACAGGGTTTATTTGGGTTGTCCAAAACGGTAGGTACGGTTTTACAGGATACAGACGGTCAGTTTATCGGTCTGACGGTAGCCGAGGATATTGCCTTTGCGCTGGAAAATGATTGCATTCCCACTGAAGAAATGCATCGGGAAGTGGAGCGGATCGCGGATCTGGTGGATGTGAAGCGGGTGTTGAAGCATGCACCCCACGAAATCTCCGGAGGACAGAAGCAGCGGGTCAGCCTGGGCGGCGTTATGGTCGGTCAGGTGGATGTGCTTTTATTTGATGAGCCCCTTGCCAATCTGGATCCCGCCACCGGAAAGCAGACCATCGCGCTGATCGATGAGATTCAGAAGCGCACCGGCTGTGCGGTGATCATTATTGAGCACCGTGTGGAGGATGTGCTGTATCGCCCTGTGGATCGTGTGGTGGTCATGGGCGACGGACGGATCCAATATGACGGTGACCCGGATACGCTCCTTTGCTCCGGTCTTTTGCAGGAGAAGGGCATCCGCGAGCCTCTGTATGTGACCGCATTGAAGTATGCGGGAGTATCGCTGAAACCGGAGATGAGGGTTTCCTATCTTCCGGAGCTTGTCCTGGATGAGAAACAAAAAGAACAGGTAAAGGCTTGGTTTGAGGCACAGCCCAAATCTGTGGATGCGGGCGACAAGGAGGTGCTTCTTCGGGTAGAAAATCTGGATTTCTCCTATGAAAACGGGCATCATGCCCTCAAGGGGATCAACGCGATCATCCACAAGGGAGAAATGCTCAGTATTGTAGGCACCAACGGTGCCGGAAAAACCACCTTTTCCAAGGTAATCTGCGGCTTTGAGCGGGCGCAGAAGGGTATTTTGGAGTTGAATGGTGTTGATCTCAATACCCTTTCCATCAAAGAGCGGGCAGATCATATCGGGTATGTGATGCAAAACCCCAATCAGATGATCTCCAAAACCAAAATTTTTGACGAGGTGGCACTGGGACTGCGAAACCGGGGCGTAGCCGAGGAGGAGATCCGATCCGGAGTAGAAGAAACCTTGAAGATCTGCGGCCTGTATCCCTTTAGAAACTGGCCGGTATCTGCTCTGAGCTACGGACAGAAAAAGAGGGTGACCATTGCCTCTATTTTGGTATTAAAACCGGAAATGATTCTGCTGGATGAGCCTACTGCCGGACAGGATCTGAAACATTATACGGAAATCATGGATTTCCTCAGCGAGTTGAACCGGCAGGGCATCACCGTTGTGCTGATCACCCATGACATGCACCTGATGCTGGAATATACCCCTAGAGCGGTTGTGTTTAACGAGGGTAAGGTAATCGCAGACAAGTCTGCGGCAGAGGTGCTCAATTCACCGGATATCGTGGAGGAAGCCCATCTGAAAGAGACGTCCCTGTACCATTTGTCCGCCCTGTGTGGTATCGGTGATCCGGAAGAATTTACCCGCCGCTTCGTAGCTCGGGATCGGGAGGTACGCAAATGATAAATCTGTTTAACTATATTGATCGCCCCTCTCCCATCCACCGTCTGACCGGCGCCTGTAAGTTGGTATGCCTGCTCACCTGGAGTCTGGCGGCGATGACCAGCTTTTATACGCCTCTTCTGATCGGCCTGACCATCATATCCTGTTTGTTATTTCGCTTTGCAAAGCTGAGGGTGAAGGATATCTCCTTTGTATTGACATTGATGGTGGTCTATATTGTGCTGAACAATGTGCTGATTTTCCTGTTCAGTCCCGATCACGGCCAGTCCATTTACGGTACAAGCACAGCGCTGTTTAAGCTGTTTGGTCCCTATGTGGTGACGGCAGAGCAGTTATTTTATCACCTGAATGTGATTTTGAAGACC
>JAFOFP010000078.1 GCA_017387285.1 Lachnospiraceae bacterium | reverse complement strand
GTTGCTGGAGTACAAAATGTACAAATATATCTCCGGTGAGCTGCGTGAACTGGAGACAGAAGCGGCTCAGTCCATGTACCGTGAGGGCAGTGTTCCCAGGGAGGTGGCGGAGTATGAACCGCCGGTGTCCATGGAGGAGTTGTTAAGCGGTCTCACTTTGGAAAAACTAAATGAGATCTTTAAGTCGGTAATGCGCCGACAGACCGATAAGATTGACCCGATCCGCAGCAAATTCGGAAAGATCGAGCGGGAAAAGTTCCGCGTATCGGATAAGATCCGCCATATTTTGAACTTTTCACTGGCTCATTCCAAATATAGTTTCAGAAATCTTCTGGAGTCTCAGGCATCAAAGACCGAGGTGGTAGTCACCTTCTTGGCGGTGTTGGAGCTGATGAAGATGGGACATATTCATCTGACACAGGAGCACATCCACGATGATATTATCATCGAGCCGGTAAATATGGAGTTGACAGAAGAGCAGGAGAAAGAGTTGGAGGCAGCTCTGGAAGGCTAACAGATACATAGAAAGAGGAACAAAACGTGGAGAGAGAGCAGGCAAAGTCAGCCATCGAGGCGGTGCTGTTCACCATGGGCGGAGCAGTGGAGTTGAAATCCCTTGCGGCGGCCATTGAGGATGAACCTGAGGCTGCCAAAGAACTGGTAGAGGAGTTGGCCGCAGAGTATGATACCGCCATGCGGGGCATGAAGATCATTGAACTGGACGGCAGCTATCAGATGTGTACCAGAAAAGAATATTACGAGCCGTTGATCCGGGTGGCTTCTCAGCCGAAGCGCCATGTGCTGTCGGATGTGGTTCTTGAGACCCTGTCCATTATCGCTTACAAGCAGCCTATCACCAGAACAGAGATCGAGCAGATTCGAGGAGTCAAATCGGATCATGCGGTAAACAAACTGATCGAGTACGGATTGATCGAGGAGGCAGGCAGACTCAATGCTCCCGGTCGACCGATTTTATTTAAAACAACGGAGAATTTCCTGCGCAGTTTCGGACTTCCCACGCTGGAGGAATTGCCCACACTTGGGGCAACACAGATGGAGGAGTTTAAGGAGGAAGCGGCAGAGGAGATCCAGCTTAAGCTGGAATTTCCGGACTGATCAATAAATAGACACACGACATCTTGGGAAAGACGGTTAGGGTGAGACACCACAGGAGGGAATACACATGAATTATACGACGATGTCAAAGGAAGCATTGGTTCGGCTTGAGGCTGAGCTGAAGGAGGAGTATAAAAATTATCAGGGGTTGGGACTTAAGTTGGATATGTCCAGAGGAAAACCTTCTTCTCTGCAGTTAAATGTAAATAATGAGATGCTGAAGATGCCCATCACTGAGTTCACGCTGGAAAACGGATTGGATGCCCGTAACTACGGTGGCGTAGATGGTATTCCGGAAATGAAGCGTATTTTCTCTGATCTGTTGGGGATTCCCACCGAGCAGATTATCATCGGAGGAAACTCCAGCTTGAATATGATGTATGATACCCTCATGCGTCTGTTTATGCTGGGATTGGGCGGACATGAGCCCTGGAAAAAGCTGGATAAGATCAAGTGGCTCTGCCCCAGCCCCGGATATGACCGTCATTTTGCCATTACCGAGACCCTTGGCGTTGAGATGATCACCATCCCGATGACTCCCACCGGTCCTGATATGGATATGATCGAAAAGCTGGTTGCGGAGGATTCCTCCATCCGCGGTATGTGGTGTATTCCGCTGTATTCCAACCCTCAGGGGATTATTTACAGCGACGAGACCGTTAAGCGTCTGGCTTCCATGAAGACGGCAGCTCCCGATTTCCGTATTTTCTGGGACAATGCCTACGGTATCCACCATCTGTTCAGTGAGAACAAGCTGGCAGATATTTTGACTCTTGCAAAGGAGGCAGGTCATGCTGACCGTGTACTCTATTACTTCTCCACCTCCAAGATTTCTCTGCCCGGCGGCGGTATCGCTATGATGGCAGCAGATGAGGCGACGGCGGCAGAGGTACGCAAGCAGATCGGCATCCAGACCATCGGTCCCGACAAGGTAAATCAGCTGCGTCATGCCCGCTATTTTAAGGACGCTGACGGTGTCCGTGCGAGAATGAGAGATCTGGCGAGACACATGGTGCCCAAGTATCAGTTGGTATTGGACATTCTTGAGGAAGAGTTGGGCGGCACCGGACTGCTGACCTGGCATAAGCCCGAGGGCGGTTACTTCATCACGGTTGATACTCTGCCCGGATGTGCGAAGGAGACCGTAGCCTTGGCTAAAGGTGCAGGCGTTGTGCTGACCGGAGCCGGAGCGACTTACCCCTACGGAAAGGATCCCAGAGATACCAACATTCGTCTGGCACCGTCCTATCCTCCCTTGGATGAGCTGGAGCAGGCGATGAGACTTTTCTGTCTGTGTGTAAAGATGGCAGGCGTGAAGAAACTGCTGGCGGAGTAAAAAAGATAAGACCCATTGGCTTTTACCGGGTATCCTGCAGATAACCGGTAAAGGCCATTTTTGATTTAAACGAATGGAATAACGCATAAATTGACGTAAAAATTCCACACTGAAGAGTAGAAAACCATATCAGAGGAGTGGAATAATGAATTCAGAAAAACAACGTTTTGTCAATGTGTTAAATAGCAAGGGTGAGCCGAACCGTGAAAATGAGAGTGGTAACAATGAGAAAAACGATGATGTCGGAGTGGATAGCTGCTCAGAACAGGAGGAAAAGGAGGATCACCGTTCCGACCGTATCAAGGAGACCGGACAGGCCACTTTGGATGATGGGAAAAACAAGATCCATCTCATGACCATTATCGGCGAGATCGAAGGCCATGAAAGCGGGGTATCCGGCGGGAAGGCAACCAAATACGACCATATATTGCCGGAACTGGCTGCCATCGAGGACAGCAGTGAAGTAGATGGACTGTTGATCTTATTGAATACAGCCGGCGGGGACATTGATGCGGGGCTGGCTATTGCGGAGATGATCGCATCCCTAAGTAAGCCTACCGTATCACTGGTGCTGGGTGGCAGCCATTCCATCGGGGTGCCGTTGGCGGTGGCGTCGGATTATTCGTTTATTGTGCCCAGCGGAACCATGCTGGTCCATCCGGTGCGGATGACCGGAATGATCATCGGTGCACCTCAGACCTACGAGTATTTTAAGCGGATGCAGGACCGGATCACCGGATTTATCGCCAGCCACAGCAGGGCTGACCAGGAAAAACTAGAGCGAATGATGATGAATACCGGTGAACTGACCAAGGATCTGGGCACCATACTTATCGGCCGGACAGCGGTGGATGAAGGACTCATTGACGAGGTGGGAGGGATCAAAGAGGCGCTTAAGAAGCTGCATGAGATGATTGATGCGAGAAAACGTTAAAACCTTGATTTTTTCTTTTTTTCATGATATGATATAAGGTAACATTGGGGATGTATACCTATTTGCTGGTTCACATCCACCATACCCTGGAGGAATATTCATGAAGAAAATGTTAGAGTTGATCAGTGATGTCGTGGGAAATGCTTTTGAGGCCTGCGGCTACGATAGAGGATTGGGAAAGGTTTCTGTGTCCAACCGTCCCGATCTGTGTGAGTACCAGTGCAACGGTGCGCTGGCAGGAGCGAAGCTTTACCGCAAGGCTCCTATTATGATCGCAAAGGATGTGGTAGAAAAGCTTGGGGAGGAGACTGCTTTTTCTAAGGCGGAGGCGGTGGCTCCCGGCTTTATCAATATGAATCTGGCACCGGAATTTGTGGCTGCTTACATTAACGAGATGGTGACAGCGGAGCGTTTTGGCTGTGAAAAACCCGAAGGTCAGCCTGCCAAGACCATTGTTATCGATTACGGCGGCCCTAATGTGGCGAAGCCTCTCCATGTAGGCCATCTCCGTTCTGCCATTATCGGCGAGAGTGTAAAGCGGATTTGCCGCTACATGGGTGATAAGGTTATCGGTGATGTTCATCTGGGAGACTGGGGTCTTCAGATGGGGCTGATCATCGAGGGTCTGCGGGCAGAGCAGCCTGACCTGTGCTATTTCGATGAAAATTATACCGGTGAGTATCCTGCTGAGGCACCCTTCACCATCGGTGAACTGGAGCAGATTTACCCGGCAGCCAGCGCACGGTCCAAGGTTGATCCGGAGTTTGCAAAGGTTGCTCACGATGCGACCTTCAAGCTGCAGAACGGTGTTCCCGGATATATGGCGCTGTGGCAGCATATTCTCAATGTGTCCATTGAGGATCTGAAGAAAAACTATGCAAAGCTCAATGTCAGCTTTGATGTGTGGAAAAAGGAGAGCGATGCCCAGCCCTACGTGGAGGGAATGATCGCTGATATGAAAGAGAAGGGCTTTGCTCACCTCAGCGAGGGTGCGTTGGTAGTGGATGTGAAGGAGGAGACCGATGCCAAGGAGGTTCCCCCCTGCATCCTGTTGAAGTCCGACGGAGCTACCCTCTATGCTACCACCGATTTGGCTACGATTTTGGAGCGAGAGAAACTGTTTGCTCCCGATGAGATCGTTTACTACACCGACAAGCGTCAGGAGATGCATTTTGTACAGGTATTCCGCTGCGCGAGAAAGACCGGCATTGTTCGCCCTGAGGTAAAGCTTGAGCACAATACCTTCGGTACCATGAACGGCAAAGACGGAAAGCCGTTTAAGACCAGAGACGGCGGAGTTATGCGTCTGGAGAATCTGATCCGTGAGGTTACCGATGCGGTTTATGAGAAGACTCTGGAGAACCGCACCGTTTCCGCAGAGGAGGCGAGAAAGACTGCTGAGATCATCGGTGTGGCTGCCCTGAAGTACGGAGATCTGTCCAATCAGGCGTCCAAGGATTATGTATTTGACCTGGAGCGTTTCTGTTCCTTTGACGGAGACACCGGTCCTTATCTGCTGTACACCATCGTGCGTATCGGTTCCATCTGCCAGAAGTATGATCTGTTGGAGGATAAGATCGATGGTGAGACTGCTGTGCTGCCTGCAGCCAGCGACAGTGAGAAGGCTCTGCAGCTGCAGCTGACTGCATTTGGTGAGATGATGCAGACCGCTTACGCAGAGAAGGCTCCTCACAAGATCTGTACTTATCTGTACGATCTGTCCAATGTATTCAATAAGTTTTATCATGATACAAAGATTCTTGCGGAGGCAGATCCGGTTCGTCGGGCGGCTTATATCAGCCTGCTTCGTCTGACCAGAAATGTTCTGCTGACCGGAATCGATCTTCTTGGGTTTGAAGCACCGGAACGGATGTGATGAGAGATGCCCTTAAACCGGCAAACGATTTTGCAGTTGGCGGAGAATAACCGTGAGTTTACGTTGGGAGAGGAACTGTTTCGTCAGAGAAGGACGGAACTGAGAAGAACCGACAGCTTCTGGCGGGGGGAGAGAATGTTTCGCATGGCGGTGAAGGAGGGGGATGAGGTTTACAATTCCTCTATCAGCATTCGTCAAGGCGAGCCTGCCCGACTAACCTGTAACTGCAGACAACCTGAGATAAGAGAAAAGCTGTGCCGTCACTTAGTGGCGGCCGCTTTTGATGTGGAAAATAGAGAGAAATTGTTGTCAGCTCCCCATATTTCCACCACGGAGTCCATGCGAGAGCTGCTTGGTGAGTATGGCAATCAGACATTCAGCGGAGAGATGGCAAAGCACGCTGCGGAGCCGATCCGTCTGATCCCGACCCTTCATTGGAAGGAGGGAGAGATTCAATTTTCCTTTGTCCTATCCGGAGGGTGCTATGGAAAAGTGCGGGATCTGACTGAATTTGCAAAAGCGTTGAACTTGGGTCTGCCGCTCACGGTGGGAAGAAGCAGGAATATTCCGGTTCTCCATGTTGATCTGTTTGCCAAGGAAGATCGGGAGCTGGTTCGCACAGTAAAAAATATGGTTCTCGATGAAGTGGAGAACAGTGATCCGCGTCAGAGAAGCAGAGAGCTTCGTCTGGCCGGGGATGGAATGCTGCTTCCCGACCGGTCCGGTCTGGATCGGATCATAGATCTTTTGGCAGGGAAAAGTGTTGAGGTGATACCTGATGGAATCAACGCTTGCGGCCGCACGGTTGTTGTCAGAAATCATCGGTTATCCCTTGTCATTGAGCGGGCGGGCCGAGATGCAGTCTCTCTTCGGGTTGAGGAGCCTTTTTGCTGTGCCCGGGGAAGAGACTGGTTTTACCTTTGCACGCAGACAACCATTTACCGGTGTGATACGTCGTTTTTAAACGGTGCCGGTCGTCTGCTGATGGCGATGGAGAAAAACGGCAGACATCGAGAGGTATTCATCCAGGATCGGGAGTTGCCGGGATTTTATGAGTTTTATGAGCGGGAGGTGAAGTCTGCCTTTCGCGTGGAACTGCGGGATGTGGATATGGAGGATTACAAGCCTCAGTCTTTTGCGGCGGAATTTTATGTGGATGCTCCGGCAAGAAACGAGCTTACCCTGCAGATCAAGTATAAATACGGGGAGGAGACGGTCTCTCCCTTTGACTATGTGATGCGTCCCGATCTGAAGCGGAATATGGCCGGGGAAAAACTGATCGCCGGCATTGTAAAACAGTATTTTCGTGCCCGCTCCACGGAGAGGGATTGTTTTGTGATCCGTGATAACGAGGATGAGATGTATCAGTTTCTGCGCAGCGGTATGCGTGAACTGGCGGCTCTCGGCGATATTTATCTGGCAGAACGGATGAAGCATATGCGTGTGATCCCGAAGCCCAGAGTTTCCCTTGGTGTGATGGCTCAGGGAGACTGGTTCAACCTGCAGGTGGATGCGGAAGGCATGACGCGGGAGGAATTAAAAGAAGCACTGCAGCGTTATCGGAGAAAAGAGCGCTATATCCGTTTGGAGTCCGGCGATTTCCTGGATCTGGAGGAGAAGGGAATGAAGGCGCTGGCTGAGCTTTACGGAGAACTTCAGGAGACGGTGAATGATGAGGGGCAGGAAGTTTTGCTGCTTCCGGCTTACCGTGCCCTTTATGTGGAAAACCTGGGCGAACAGATGGATGTGCTGGGGATGACCCGATCCAAGGAGTTTGCTGATCTGATCGAACGGCTGAAAAAAGCGCCGGAGATCCATTCCCAGGTACCGAAATCTCTGGATAAGGTCATGAAGGATTACCAGAAGCAGGGCTTTTATTGGATGAAAAATCTGGATGCCTTGGGGTTTGGCGGCATTCTGGCCGATGAAATGGGTCTGGGTAAAACCCTGCAGGCTATCAGTCTCATGGTGGATGAGGCTGAGCGTAAGGATGAGCAGGTGTCGCTGATCGTCTGTCCGGCCTCTCTGGTGTACAACTGGAAACACGAGTTGGAGCAGTATGCACCGGGGCTTAGGTGTGTTTCGGTGGTCGGCGATGCCGAGGAGCGAGCCGCTGTCCTCTCCAAGGCCGGCAAGTATCAGGTGCTTGTCACTTCCTATGACCTGCTGAAGCGGGATATCGATCTGTATCAGCAGGTTAGTTTCCGCTATTGTTTCCTGGATGAGGCTCAGTATATTAAAAATCATCTGACCCAAAATGCCAAGGCAGTGAAACAGATCCCCGCAAGGACACGCTTTGCCTTGACGGGTACACCGATCGAAAACCGGTTGAGTGAATTGTGGAGCATCATGGACTTTTTGATGCCCGGACTTTTATATACTTACAGTAGATTCAGCAAGGAACTGGAACAGCCGGTGGTGCGTGAGCAGAGCGAGGATGCGTTGAGTAGGCTCCATCGTCTGATCGGCCCCTTTGTGCTGAGACGACTGAAAAAGGATGTGCTGAAGGAACTGCCGGATAAGCTGGAGCAGGTGGTTTATACCCGAATGTCCGGAGAGCAGAAGCAACTGTATGCGGCAAATGCATTGGCTCTTCGTGAGCGCCTCACCGACGCTGACGATGTCTGGTATCGGAGAGAGCGGATGCAGGTGCTGGCCGAATTGACCAGGCTGCGACAGATCTGCTGTGATCCCTCGCTGTATTATGGGGAATATGCCGGAGGCTCGGCTAAATTGGATGCCTGCATTGAGCTGATCATGCGAAGCATTCACGGCGGCCATAAGATATTGCTGTTCTCCCAGTTTACGTCCATGTTAGAGAGGATCGGAAACTGTTTGAAGGAGAGAGATATCCACTACTATGAATTGACGGGACAGACCGGAAAGAAAGAGCGAATGGAGTTGACGGAGCGGTTCAATGAGGATGACGTGCCGGTATTTCTGATCTCCCTGAAAGCGGGAGGCACCGGACTCAATCTGACCGCCGCCGATGTGGTCATTCACTATGATCCCTGGTGGAATGTGGCTGCCCAGAATCAGGCCACCGACCGGGCTCATCGCCTGGGACAGAAAAATGTGGTCAGTGTATTTAAACTGATCACCCGGTCAACCATTGAGGAAAATATTTTGCTGCTGCAGGAGAATAAGCGGCAGCTGGCAGAAAAGATGATGGAGGGCGGCGGCAGTCTGGAGACAGCCATTGGCCGTGACGAACTGATTGCCCTTCTGGAGGAACGGAGGTTTGAGGATGAGCTTTATTGATTTTCACTGTGATACACTGGAACTGTTTGCACTGGAGGAGCATCCGACGGTGGATCTCTATGAAAACAACAGTGCTGTGGATTTTTGCAGAATGAAAAAGGCGGGGATGAAGGCTCAGTTTTTTGCTATTTGGATGCCTGTGCCCTATATGATCCCTGAGTTGAAGCATCCGGACGTGACCAGAGATGGAAAACTGTTGGATGATATGTATATTCGCACCCTTTACGCCGGGTTTAAGGGGTCTGTGGAGGCTCATTCTGATCTGGTGAGTCACGCAGTGACCTGGGCTGACTATCAGAAAGCCCTTTCAGAAGGTAAGATGGCGGCATTTTTGACGGTGGAGGATGGACGCATTGTCAACGGAAAGATGGAAAATATTAAGGCTCTCTATGACGGTGGAGTGTCTCTGATCTCACTGACCTGGAATCAGAAAAACTGTTTCGGCAGCCCCAACTCCCGGGACGAGCTGATTATGAGGGAAGGCCTGACCGATTTTGGGAAAAATGCCGTGGAGTATATGAATGATCTGGGCATGATCATTGACGTGTCCCACCTTTCCGACGGCGGATTTTATGATGTGGCGGCTCTGTCCAAGAAGCCCTTTGTGGCATCCCATTCCAATGCAAGGGCCATGTCCCCCCATCCCAGAAATATGACCGATAATATGATCCGTATTCTGGCAGACAAGGGTGGCGTTATGGGACTGAATTACTGCCCTGCGTTTCTCGATGAAAGCGGAACGGGCGAGGAGAGCCGTATCGCGGATATGGTGCGCCATTTAACTTATATCAAAAATGTTGGAGGCAGTGATGTTCTGGCCATTGGCGGTGATCTGGACGGCATCGGCGGCAAATTGGAGATTGATTCCATCGACAAGACAGAGCTGCTGTTTGATGCGTTGAAATCTGCCGGCTTCACATGGGCGGAGATCGATGGTCTGGCTTACAAAAATGCGGAGAGAGTGCTGAGAGAGACCTTGGCGTGAAACGAATTGAGACGGAGGGATGAGTATGAAGCGATATCTGTGCCCTATCTGTGAGCAGGAATTGACGGCAAAACATTATTGTCCCACCTGCCGAAAAATGGTAAAGGAACCACTTGTCTATGATGGAGTTCTGCCCAATGAGGATACCGGGAATTACCTGTTAAATCATCAGGATTTGCATCCGGACAGAGCCTGTATCAACGTGAACCAGGACAGAGTCTGTGAGACCGGAGCAGAGAAAATGCAGGAGGCCAGATTTTCCCAAGGGGTGAATACTGGAAAGGCAGTCGGCAGGCAATCGACTGCACCCGGCAGCCAGATCTGGCGTTCCGGTGCAACGACAACGCGCACATACACCGGGAGCGTATCCTCCGGCACCGGAAGATCGCGGACCGTGGGAAGAAAGAGCAAAAAACCCGGTTGTCTGACAGTGATCATTTTTATTGTTTGGATGATTGGAGTGCTGGGAAGTATCTTGGGTGATGTCCTTGAAGATATTGATGTGGAATCTTGGTTCGAGGGCCAGCTTACACCGGATATTCGGGATGATATTGAGGTGAGTTTATCCCCCGATGCGGCGGGAGATTCCATGGTGGTGCCGGTTCCCGGTGAGCATTGTAACGGTTATTGGCACTATCCCGTATCCGGAGTGTCGGTCTACGAGCAGTTGGTTCGCATGGCGGAGGACGAGATTGGGCTGATCATGGTCGATGAATCGGAGTATATGCTCAATGAAGCCGACACATCGGTCCCTGACGGGTATACATATTATGATCAGAGCTACTATTGGAACTGGGAAGACGGAAATTTCTCTGTGAGCTGTGACTCAGCGACAGGGGAGCTTCATTGCGTGATCGCACACAGTCCCCATGCCAATGAGGTCATTGAGATTTTGGTGGAAGCATTCTGTCTGGCGGATGATCCCGATGCGGAGGACACCATGAGAACAGCGCTCAGCGAGGCTGTGCTGCGCGAGGATATCGGTGACGGATGCTTTATCGAAATGGGAAACAGTCTTGTTTGGATTTATCAGGATACGGAGTACGGGTATTTCATGGGAGACCTTTATCCGGCGACCGAGTGACATACAAGGAAGGGTTACGATGCAATTATCAATCGACTATCAAGAACTTCTTCTGGCAGTGAGAAACACCAGAGAGATTATTTTGAATAAAGAGCGGCAGAAGCAGATCAAAACCAAGGGTGTGGGAGATTTTGTGACCCAGGTAGATCTGGCGGTGCAGACCTATCTGAAGGACTTTCTGGAAGAAAGGTATCCGGAGATCCAGTTTATGGGCGAGGAGAAGGATAACGGAGATGTGGACAGACAAAAGCCCATGTGGCTTCTGGATCCCATTGACGGCACCAGCAATTTGATTTTTGGCCTGCAGCACAGCGGTGTGTCTCTGGCTCTGTATAACGGGGAGGATCTTCAGTTTGGTGTGATCTATGATCCCTTCAAGGATGAATTGTTTCACGCCATCCGCGGTGAGGGGAGTTATCTGAACGGAGAGTCTATCTGGGTGCAGCAGGCTGATGGCTTACAGGACTGCCTGTTTTATTACGGAACCAACCCCTATATTCGCAAGAGCAAACGGCGGTTTATGGAGCTGATCGGTGAGGTGACTTCCCGTTGTGTTGATATTCGACGTATGGGTTCGGCAGCCCTTGATCTGGCTCATGTAGCCTGCGGGCGTGGAGGCGGTTATATTGAGCAGGATCTGAAACCTTGGGACATTGCGGCAGGAATCATTTTAGTGGAGGAGGCCGGCGGGATCATCACCGACTTCCACGGAAATCGGATCGATCCCACAGGAAAGTCAGATACGTTGTGTGGGGCTCCGGCGGTGCATGAGGAGATGTTGGAACTGGTTGCAGCGTATGATGTGGCGACTAGGTGAGAAAATTTGTAGAATACATTAGGAATGATAGGTGTAGTTTGAGGGATGAGTGGAAGCCCCATCATCCAGGATGGAAAACTGGTGGGGTGGTGAACCATGGTTCTGGTGAACGATCCACTATGGGCTGCGTCAGGAAAAAAATTGACAGGGGCGGCATGCCCTTGTTTTTTTTAACTTTATCTGCTAAAATAAACGGGATAAATCTTGATTTGCAAGTATAAAATTCAAAATTTTCCTTGGCAAACAAGAAATTTTTACCCGGCAAACAAGCAAACGTACATACAAGACGAAGAGGAGGATATAAATATGAGCAACCAAGTCAGCAACAGGATGTATACTTTCAAAAAAGTCTTTTTTATCTTGCTTGTTCTGGATTTTGCAGAACTCATCTTGGTGGGCATAGCTTTGTACCCGACCTTCAAACAGTTGGCAGGATACGGACAGCTGATGTTGGGCGTAGCAAGCGTGATTGCCGCTGTGATAGTAACTGTCCTATTGTTTGAGAGTTTGGCAAAGATTTTTCTGCTTCGGAGTACTTCGCCCACATTTTCCTGGTCATCCGGCCGCAAAGGCTATACCACTGCAGCAAAACTTCTCTTGCTGTTTAATCTTGGTGCCGTTCTCTTTAACTTGCTGTCCGCGGGCGGCGAAGGCGCAACGCTGATCAACCAGTTGCGTCTGTACCTGCAGATACTGGCCTCCACAGCTGAAATGATTGCTGCATTTTGTTATCTGCGTACAGTCAAAAAACTTTTTTGAAAATATGCTGGAGGCGGCGGGATAAAAGATATGACAGGGATGTAGTTTGCCTCTTCCTTTTTCTGTGATTTTGTGATATAATCAGCTAAACAAACTTGAATTGTTGATGATATTTTTTTCAACGCATGACATGATAAAAAGCGAGGGGAAATTATGAAAAAAGTACTTTATTTTATTCTTTTAGCAGCAGAATTCTTATTCGGCTTCTTTCTTCTTTTGCAGGCAGCAAGTTGGGTGGGTTGGTCATTCTTTGCTGTTATTACTGCTGTTTGGGCAGCGCTTATGGGATGGCAGCTTGTAAAACTTAAAAAAGCTGAAGAAGACAAAGCTAAACGCAACGCAAAAATTCTTATGGTACTTATTATGAATTTACCAGCAGTTGCTGCAATTGGTGGAATTCTCTGGATTGGTTATATGTATTTTTAAATAACCTTTTTGGGTTGTGAAACTGAGGCTTTTATAAACCGTCAGAGAAAATTTCGATTTGTCTAACGGAATAAGAACCATAAATATGCGAGAACCCGTAAAAAATACTAGACCCCCAAAGGGAACCATGACATAATACATAACATCATAACAAAGACATTAACTATGAAAGGTGGTAATCTTATGAGTATTAAAAATAGTGATGCTTTTCTGGACGATATTATTTCTGAAATCCAGAAAATGAAGGCTGACCCGGAGAAAGATACTGTAGCAAGGGTTTTGACAATGGTTTTCCGCGTTGCACGCAAGCATAAGGATCATACTTCTTTGAAGAAAAGCTTCTTGATCGCTGCGATGGGGTTGGATGGTATCGATCCGGAAGAACTTGAAATTTTGAAAAAATGGGACGAAGAATCCAACGTTTGATGCGTATATTTCTCTAAGATTTTACAATAAACACATCACTCGACCTTCCTTTTTGGATAATGAGTGATGTGTTTTATATTCAGAAAGAGGAGGTGCCCATGGGAGAATTGAATTTTGAACTGACAATAGGTTTGGGACTTGAAATTGCGTTGGTGATCGTAGGCCTGCTGATTGCGGTGGTCGGTCTTGTATCGCTTGCGGTCAGTGTTTGGTTGGCAGTAAAATACTATAAGTTCAATCGCAAAGAAAACAGCCTGCATATGACCGGTGAGCAGGTGGCGCGAAAGGTATTGGATGACAATGGACTTGAGCATATCAAGGTTGCGGTTACCGGTTCTCTGCTCTTTGGCAACAGCTACAGTCATTATTTCAAGAAGGTCCGTCTCAGAAGAATGACCCGTCATAAGACCAGTGTGGTAGCGCTGGGCATGGGCGCGCAGAAGGCCTGTCTGGCGGTTTTGGATAAGGAAAATGATCCGGATATGAAAAAGCAGGTGCGCCTCTATCCGCTGATCACGTTTGGTCCCTTTGCGTTTATTCCGCTGATCCTTGTGGGTGTTGCGCTGGATTACTTTGTGTTTAATCAGAGCGGTCTGTGTACCTATGTTCTGGGAGGTCTTGGGCTGTTGTTCTATGTTTATGCCATTGTTCTTTCTGTGCTGACCCTCAGAACGGAAAAGAAAGCGCAGGAACGCGCCTATGCTTACCTGCAGGGGGAGCGGATGGCAACCGAGGAGGAGCTTGCAGATCTCAAGGAATTATTCCACCTTTATAATATTCAGTACATCAATGACATTATCCTTGCCTGTCTGGAACTGCTTTATACTATTTTGCAGATCGCAATCGAGCTGAATAAAAGCAATTCAGATACTTAATGGTTTAATAGGGACGATAAGGCATTACTTATGTAAGTACAGGGGCGTTTTAATCCTGTACTGTTTCCCACTATGCGCTATAATAAAAAACAGATGATCGGAATGTCAAAATCAGGAGAATATAAATGAAAAATCAACAGAGAGGTTTGTTTGGCAAGTCAGATTCTGTGCTTCACAAGTTGTTCTGGGACTCTTTTTGGGTAATGCTGGCATCGGAGCTGTCTGTGGCTGTTTCCAGGCTGATTGACAGCTTGATGGTGAGCAATTTTTTGGGCACAGAGATGTTTGCGGCTCAGAGCCTTGTCAGTCCGTTTTTTGGATTGATTGCCATTGCAAGCGGTCTGATGGCAACAGGAGCGCAGGTCGTTGTCTCAAAGAGCATTGCCAAAGGCCAGTTCAATGAGGCTGATCAGGCGTTCTCCCTTGCCCTGCTGATTGGTCTGATCATTGCGGTCGTGACATCGGCTGCATGTTTCCTGTTCGGAGATCTGATTTCCGAAATCTTTGGTGCCAGTCGAGAGGAGCCGGAGCTTTTTGCAGCTGCTAAGGCATACCTGACAGGCTTGAGTGCGGGCACGATTCCCCTCACCCTGAATGTGATCCTGACACCGATTTTGCAGATCAACGGTGATCGAAAACGTGTGAAATCCACCATGTTCCTGATCACGGGAGTCAACATTATTTTCAACTCCCTGTCTATTTTTGTGTTTGATCTGGGTATGCTTGGCATTGGTTTGGCCACGAGCATTGCGGAATGGTGCGGAATGGTGGTCTATCTTTTACATTTCAGGAAGCGGAACATCATGTGTCATATCAGAATGCGCGGTATGCAGTTGCGTGTTATCAAGGATGTTCTGGTGATCGGATTCCCCAAGGCCACTGTCCGCGTATGCAACACGCTTCGACCGTTACTGATCAACCGTTGGATCATGTTCTTGTCTACCAGTGCAGCAATGTCTGCAGTAGGTATCAACAACAATATCAGAGACTTTTTCCGCATTCCGGAAACTGCGATCGCTTTGGCGATCATGCTGATTGCCGGTACGTTCTACGGAGAGCAGGATAAAAAGTCCTTGAAAAATGTCGTGCGGATATCGATGACATACAATGTGTTGATCAATGTGGCGTTGTCTGTTATTCTCTTTGCGTTCGCCCCCTATTTGGTGGCTGTTTACGAGAAAACCGGAACTGAGGCATACAGCATGGCTCTGATCTGTATTCGTTGGACCTCTATGGGATTGATCTTCTATGCGGTGAATGAATATTTCATGGACTTTATGCTGGGTACCGGAAGACATAAATATGTTCATGTATTTACGTTTTTTGAACGTTTTATCTACGCAATTGTGTGTGCATATGTTCTGGGGCTGATATTTGGCATCAAGGGTGTGTTTGCTTCTTTCAGTATTGCAGAACTGTGTTTTACCGTACATATCTTGGTTCACGTCTGGGTAAAGAATAAAAAATGGCCGAAGGAGTTGGAGCAGTTCATGCTGCTGCCCGCAGACTTTGAGCCGGAACCCGACATGATATTGGATTGTTCTGTCTGCAGTATAGAAGAGGTTACCGGTATTTCAAAAATCGTTATGGATTTCTGCAGGGAAAGACACATTGACCGTCGCAGAGCTTATTTTGCTGCACTGTGCACGGAGGAGATGGCTGCCAATATCGTCCAGCATGGCTTTGTACCTGAAAAACAGCAGAGTCTGATGATCCGCGTGGTGGTTGTCAATGACGATTTGATTCTGCGCTTCAGAGATTCATGCAGGTTGTTCAATATCCGCGAAAAGTACGATTCTGCCGACCGGAAAGACGTGACAAAGAACATAGGCATCCGACTGGTGATGGGAATGGCAAAAGATGTGATGTATGTCAATACACTGAACTTAAATACCACGATCGTAAAAATCTAGGATGGACAGGGGCAGATGCCCCTGTCATTTTGCGATTATTATTGGTATAATCATTTTGAAATCAACAAATTTCGCGAACCATGTTGTTCAGTTTGTGTTCTTGAACGTTTATCATTTGATTGTAAAAATCAAAGAGGAGGATCTTTATATGAACACAGACAAAATTATTGCAGAATCTATCGCAAAGGACTATGCCCCGAAGGAAAGTTCCAAAATCGTTGCCCTTAAAAAGTTGGATAACAAAGCCAAGCTTCCGGCTACTGTTTTCACATATTCGTTTGGCATCGGTTCTGCACTGGTATTTGGTACAGGGATGTGTTTGGCCATGCAGGTAATCGGCAGTGGTTTGGCCGGCATGATTCTTGGTATTATGATTGGTATTGCAGGTCTTGTTGGTTGCGGTATCAATTACCCCATCTACAAAAAGATGCTTGAAAAGGGAAAGGCAAAATATGCCTACGAAATCGTAGAACTTGCACGCCAAATCAGTGAAGAATAATCATGAAAGGAGATGCCTCTGTGAATAAATCGGAAAGCAAATACTTTAATACGGCAGTGAGATTTAATAAGGCACTCCTTTCTTTGCTGGAAAAGAAATCGTTTGAGTATATAACCATTAGTGAGATTTGTGAAAAGGCAGCGGTCAATCGTTCCACCTTTTATCTGCATTACGAAAACACAGGTGATTTGCTCAGAGAGACTACCGCCTACGTGCTGGATAATTTTGCTTCTTATTTTTTTGTTGACGCAGAGAGTGTAGTTTTCAGTCTTTTAGTAATCTTGCATGTATTCTTATCAATCTATCTAACGCTTTCTGTGGCACTAAACGAGCTACTGTTAATAAATTTATTTGTTCTTTCCCAAATTCTTGCGGTTCAAATTCTTCAGATTTTTTCAAGACTCTTTCAGTATCTATGTAGTTATATATTACTTCTTTTGGGACATTGTTTTTATATGTATTTTTGAAGCTTTCTAAATTGTTTTGACTGACAAATAC
>JAFOFP010000077.1 GCA_017387285.1 Lachnospiraceae bacterium | reverse complement strand
CAGCTGATTCAGGGCGTATACTGCGGTCAGGGTAATGATGGTAGAACAGTTAGGGTTGGAAATAATGCCCTTATGATTCTCTGCATCCTCGGGATTGATCTCCGGCACGATCAACGGAACGGAAGGATCCATACGGAACGCGCTGGAATTATCTACAAATACAGCTCCGGCC
The DNA here is from genome assembly GCA_017387285.1 of Lachnospiraceae bacterium. Taxonomy (GTDB): domain Bacteria; phylum Bacillota; class Clostridia; order Lachnospirales; family Lachnospiraceae; genus RGIG423. Next base: position 4,247 of record JAFOFP010000077.1, on the reverse strand, counting down.
TTAACGATGGCAGGTGCAAAACGCTTTGCAATGGGGTTCTCCGCTGCGCCGAGGACGATGTCCATACCCTCAAAGGCCTCGTCGGTAGCCTCCTCGATCACGATCTCCTGTCCCTTAAAGGTCAGAGTCTTTCCTGCACTTCTGGCACTGGCCAGCAGGTGAAGCTCACCTACGGGGAAATTTCTCTCCTCCAAAATCCCCATCATCTCACGGCCCACCGCGCCGGTAGCACCGAGAATCGCAACTTTATACTTCTTCATACTGTTCTCCATTCTGCCGTCCTCCGGACGGCTGGGTTTCTATTGATTACTTTGCCTCTTTCTTTACAAAGCTGTTGTACATCACCTGAATCGCCTTTTCAAAGTCTTTGTTATCCACACCGACAACGATATCCACCTCGTTGGGATCCTGAGAGATCATACGAATGTTGATCCCCGCCTTACCGAGAGCACCGAACAGGCGGCCGGACATACCGGGACGGTTGGCCATCTTACGACCTACAGCCGCAATGATCGCAATGTCATCGTACACGCGGATATCGTCAGTCTTCAGGTTCTTGCGAATATCATGAATAACCGAGTACAGGCAATTGCTGATAAACTCCGTCTCTACCACCACGGAAACACTATCCATGCCGGAGGGAACATACTCAACACTGATGCGGTGATTTTCGAAAATCTCCAGCACAGCTCTCAGCTCACCGATGGCTGCAGACAAGCCCAACTTGCCAACGGTAATAATGGAATAATTTTTCTTGCCGGCAATACCGGTCACGAAGCGGCTCAGCTCCTCCTCGGAAGGCTCTCCGCAGTCCTCCATGATCATGGTACCGGGATGCTCGGGACAGTTGGTATTGCGGATGTTTACAGGAATATTTTTCTCGCGAACAGGGAATACGGTACCCTCATGAAGCACCTGCGCTCCCATGTGGGACAGCTCACGAAGCTCGTTAAAGGTGATACGCTCAATGGGCTGAGGATCCTTAACGATACGGGGGTCAACCATCAGAATACCGGAAACATCGGTCCAGTTCTCATATACATCCGCATCGAGGGCTGCCGCTGCCAGTGCACCGGTAATATCGGAGCCGCCGCGGGTCAGCACACGGATCTTTCCGTCAGGCATCGCACCGTAGAAGCCGGGGATGACCACACGTCTTCCGGCTGCGCGCTCTCTCAGTGCAGCATAGGAAGCCTCGGTATCGATCTCACCGTCGAAGCTGAACTTCAGCCACTCGGTAGCATCCAGAAATGCATAGCCCAGATAGTCAGCCATCAGTCTTGCACTGAAATACTCTCCTCTGGAAACCAGCTCATCCTGGGACATACCCGCCTCAAGGCGCTTTCTCACATCAGCCAGTTCACTCTCCACATCCGTCTTAAGACCACACTCATTGCGAATCTCAATATAACGATCTGCGATCATCTGGAAAATGGAATCACAGGATACACCGTATTTTACATGGGCATGACACAGATACAAAAGATCGGTCAGCTTGTGATCCTCTTTAAAACGCTTTCCGGAAGCAGACACCACAACGATCTTTCTGGAAGGATCAGACTCAATGATCGCCTTTACCTTCGCGAACTGCTTTGCATCTGCCATGGATGATCCGCCAAATTTTACTACCTTTAACATATCTTTTCACCTGCCGGTTATACTCCAGTATATGCAGAACGGCATTGATCAGTCATCCGCTTCCGCACAAAGAAAACCAGTCTCTTCCTTAAATAATGTAATAATTCCCCCGGCATTTTCCGGGTTTTTCCTTTACTTATCATGTGATTTTATTCCATAAAGAACCATCTGTCAAGAACTACCGTTCAACTCTCCGAATTTTCGTCAATTTACCACGATAGCACACAAAAATGTATAAAAAAAAGTACATTTTTTCTTTGATATTTTATTGACAATGCCTCGCAGACTATGCTATGATACGGATGCAAGGGAAAACAGCCCTTGCATGACAACTTAAGTGATTACCCACAAAGGTAAGGTAGAGTAGGTATTGCGCGTATAGTGTCACTGGATTGAATGGTGAAGGTGAACAAAAGATCGTATCTGCGTTGCAATATTGCATTCGCTACTGCATTAGAGAACACATTCGTGCTTACTAGTGTAGTATCGAGTGTGCTCCAAACTCTATGTTACTTTTTTTGTATTTTAGGAGACAGACAGCATGGATTTTACATATCGAGGACTAAAGGCCGAGCTTGCCAGACATATTATCACAGATGAAGAGATCAATCGTCAGATAGAGCGGCTGCGTCAGCAGTCTCCCCGGATCACTCCGGTGAATGATCGTCCTGCTCAGCTGGGAGATGAGGTCGTTCTGGATTACAAGGGATTCTGTGATGACGAGCAGTTTCCGGGCGGTACCGCAGAAAATCAGACGTTGGTTCTGGGCAGCGGGATGTTTATTCCCGGCTTTGAGGAACAGTTGGTAGATAAGGTCCCCGACGAGCCCGTGACCGTGTTTGTGACCTTCCCCACGGAATATCATGCAGCGGAGCTGGCAGGAAAAGAAGCCAGATTCGAGTGTGTGATCCGCCAGATCCGCCTCAAGGAGGAGTATGATCTGGATGACACCTTCGCTAAGGAGGTAGGACAGTGCGATACCTTTGAGGAAATGCGCGAGAAGCTTGGCGAAAGCCTTCAGGCCTACACCGATGAGCGAGGGGAGATGGATCTTCAGGATCGTCTTCTGAGACAGGCGGCTGCCACTTTGGACTACACCCCCGATGAGGCGGAGCTGGAGGCGGCTGTAGATGTAGAAATCCAAAATCTGGAAGCACAGCTGGCACATCATGAACTGACACTTGAGATGTACTGTCAGTTCATGAATACCGGCATGGAGGAGTTACGCAAGGATTCCTACCCCGCCGCAAAGATCGCTCTTCGCAACCACGCCGCAGTGCTTAAGATCGCAGAGTTGGAAAATCTGGAGCCCACTTCGGAGGAGATCTCCCAGTCACTGGCTATGATCTGCCGTCAGAACGGCATTACCATGGATCAGTTAAAAGAGATTTATGACGCCGAGTTTGAAGTGGCTGTTATGAAGAGCATTCTCACCGGTAAGGTTATGCGTCTTATCCGGGATGCGGCCGACATTACGGTTACGGTTACACAGTAAGTTAGTTAGTTTTACGCCGGATTTCCGGTGTCTAAAATAAAAAATAATTAATTTAAGGAGGAATCTAATATGGCAATCATTTTCGATGAGAATGGCAAGTATGTAGACGAGAAGGGTCTTGTAAGACTGGACCCCACCAAGTTTGCTGACTGGCAGATTGCAGAGGAAGCAGAAAAGTCTCTGCCTCCCGTTGATTTTTTCCGTCAGAAGCTCGGCCTTCTGGAAGAGGAAATCATCCCTTACGGAAAGACCCCCAAGATCGACTTCATTAAGGTAATGAATCGTCTGAAAGACAAACCCGACGGAAAGTTCATCGAGGTTACTGCGGTTACCCCTACTCCTTTCGGTGAGGGTAAGTCCACCGTTTCTCTGGGACTGATTGAAGGTCTTGGATACATCGGTAAGAACGCAGGCGGTGCTCTGCGTCAGCCTTCCGGCGGCCCTACCATGAATGTTAAGGGTACTGCAGCAGGTGGCGGAAACGCTCTGCTGATGCCTATGACCGAGTTCTCCCTTGGTCTGACCGGTGATATCAACGATATCATGAACGCTCACAACCTGGCTATGGTTGCTCTGACTGCTCGTATGCAGCATGAGCGTAACGGTTCCGATGAGTTCCTGGCTAGAAAGGGTCTGCGTCGTCTTGACATCGATCCCAAGCGTGTTGAGTTTGGCTGGATCATCGACTTCTGTGCACAGAGCTTGCGTAACATCATCATCGGTATCGGCGGACGTCTTGACGGCTTCATGATGGAGTCCAAGTTCGGTATCGCAGTTGGTTCCGAGCTGATGGCTATCCTGGCTGTTGCAAAGGATCTGAAGGATCTGCGTGAGCGTATCGGCAAGATCGTTGTTGCTTACTCCAAGACCGGTGCTCCTGTTACCTGTGAGGATCTGGATGTTGCAGGCGCTATGACCGCATGGATGCGTAACGCTATCAACCCGACCATGTGCTACACCGTTGAGCATCAGCCTGTACTGATTCATGCCGGCCCCTTCGCTAACATTGCTATCGGCCAGTCTTCCGTTATCGCTGACCGTCTGGCACTGAAGCTGTTGGATTACCATGTCACCGAGTCCGGCTTTGCTGCCGACATCGGTTTTGAAAAGTTCT
>JAFOFP010000076.1 GCA_017387285.1 Lachnospiraceae bacterium | reverse complement strand
GATGGCACTGTTGGTCTGTTCAAGAGCGGCGAGTACGAGATCACTCTGGTACTTGGCAAGCCTCTGGCTGGTTTCAACCTGCTGTACAACCTGAGCGGAAACTGGATCGTACACAAGGATCTGTACGAGGCTAACCTGAAGGAAGACAACGGCGTTTGGACTTCCACCTACAACACCAATGTTGAGACTACCATGAGCTACGGCCCTTACAAGCTGGTTGAGTATCAGGCTGATAAGCACATGCGTTTCGAGAAGAACGAGAACTGGTATGGTTACACCGACGGAAAGCATCAGTATGTTGACCCCGTTGATGGTGAGACCTATGACATGTATCAGACCACCGCAATCGACACTCAGGTAGTTGGTGAAGCAGCTACCCGTAAGTTGATGTTCATGGCTGGTCAGCTGATGGGCTATGGCCTTCAGGCAGAGGACTTTGATCAGTACAGAAACAGTGATTACGCTTATGCAACTCCTTCCGAGACTATCTTCTTCCTGATCCTGAACGGACACAAGGAAGCTATCCAGAACAGAGAGGCTAACGAGAGCTTCGATAAGGCTACCAAGGATATCGAGACTCTGACTCTGAACTCTTTCCGTCGTGCAATCGCAGTTACCTACGATAAGGAGCTGTTCGCAAGCACCGTATCTCCTGCACGTACCGGCGGTTATGGTATTATCGGTAAGACCTATATCTACGATCCCGAGACTTGTGAGTTCTATCGTGATACCGATCAGGCTAAGAAGGCACTGTGTGAGTTCTACTCTGTAGATCCTTCCCAGTACAGCAGCCTTGACGAGGCAGTTAACTCCATTACCGGTTTCGATCCCGAGGCAGCAAAGGCTCTGTATCAGCAGGCATTTGACGAGGCGATCGCAGAGGGTTACATCACCGACGCTGATGCCGACGGCAAGTCCGATCAGGTTGTTACCATTGAGTACGCCCTGTCTGCTGATTCCGATTTCATGACCAAGACTGTTGGTTACCTGAATGAGAAGATGGCAGAGGTTACCAAGGGAACTCCTTTCGAAGGCAAGATCGAGTTCATCAAGTCCGCACCTTACGGCACTGAGTGGTCTACCATGATCAAGCAGGGTATGGCTGACACCGTTCTCGGTGGATGGTCCGGCTCCGCTATGGATCCCTTCGGTCTGACTGATCTGTATGTAAACCCTGCATACCAGTATGATGCAGCTTGGTTCGATGGTTCTTCCGTAACTCGTGAGATCGAGATCGACGGACAGAAGATCACCATGACCCTGAAGCAGTGGTCTGACGCTCTGAACGGTGCTACCGTTACCGTTGACGGCGTTGATTACAACTTTGGCGATGGTCAGGCTGATGTTGATACCAGACTGAATATTCTGGCAGCTATCGAGAGTTCTATCCTTAGCACCTACAACTACATCCCTATGCTTCAGGATGGTAGTATGTCTCTGCTGAGCCAGCAGGTATTCTACGTAGTTGAGGATTACAACCCTGTAATGGGTCGTGGTGGTATCACTTATATGAAGTACAACTACGATGATGCTGAGTGGGCTGATTACGTTAAGTCTCAGGGCAGCCAGCTGAAGTACTAATTTAAACACTGCACTGCGTATAGGACAGTGCAATGTATAGAAATTATGCATTCATACTGTATATAACGCGGTACTTTTTAGCAGAATATTGTCGGGGCCGTTTATGGCCCCGCGGTATTCTGCTATTGATTACATTTTGTTACGCTTTGCGGGGCACCGTAGATAAGAGTATGAACTTGTCTGGAGGAAAACTATGTTTAGATATACAATAAAGCGAATTCTGCTGATGTTGATGACGCTGCTCATCATCACTTATATGTGTTTCGTGCTTGTCAGAATGCTTCCGCCTGCAGAGTTGCCGCCGAATGATCCACACAAAGTCATCATCGAGCTGCGACGTGAAGCGGCAGGCTATAACAAGCCTTATATGATTCAGTTTGGTATTTATTTACGTGACATCTTCACTGAGTTTGACTGGGGTGTCAGCGATGTAGGCCGTTATTTCGGCCAGGAGGTAGCTGGTATTTTTGTATCCAAACTTCCTGCTACCATGATTGTTAATTTGTATTCGATTTTGATCAGTATTCCCATTGGTATTATTTTAGGTATTGTTGCAGCATTGAAAAAGAATAGCTGGCTTGACCATGCAATCTCCACCTTGACGATGGTATGTATTTCCGTACCTTCCTTTGTGTATGCATTTGTTATCCAGTATTTTATCTCCTATAAATTGGGATGGCTTCCATTTCTGATGAATGCAGGTACAAACTATTTCACCTGGAGTATGTTCGTCAGTATGATTCCTCCCATCATTTCTCTGTCCATGGGTGTTATCGCAGGCTTTACCCGTACCACCCGTGCGGAGCTTACAGAGGTGCTCACCAGTGAATTTATGCTTCTGGCGAGAACCAAGGGTCTGACCAGAGCCCAGGCTACGGTCAGACATGCCATGAAGAACTGTATGGTTGTTGTTCTTCCTTCTATTTTTGGCCAGTTCATCGGCATCATGAGTGGTTCACTGATCATTGAACGTATCTTCGCAATCCCCGGTGTTGGTAGCCTGTATCTGGACTCCATCAACGGACGTGATTATCCGATGTTTATGATGCTTACGGTATTCTACACGGCGGTTGGTCTGGTGGCTTCCATCGTTGTGGATATCAGCTATGGGTTCATTGACCCCCGAATCAGAATGGGATCGAGGAAATAAAGTATGCAGAACAATAATATGGAATTTGAACACATCCCTCAGGAAAAATTTGAATTCGCACAGTTTGATGCGAAGATTCATGATAAAAAATTTGATACGAAGACCAGAAGCTTTTTTGCGGATGCACTGCTTCGCTTTAAGAAGAACAAGTCTTCCGTAATCGCAGCATATATCCTGCTGTTTTTGATCCTTTATACGATCATTGCGCCGGCGATTTCTCCCTATGAGATTGCCGACAAGGATCCCATGTATATCAACTCACCGCCCTTTGTTCAGTCCATCGCAGAGAAAGGCTGGGGAATTTTGGATGGTGGTGTGGTCATGGATAGTCAGAATGACGCACAGGTCAATTTCTGGAAGGGTATTGGTGTGGAGACCGGATATGACCCGATCATTGACATTCTCGGAAGCACTGAGACCACTGTTAAGATCAGAGGCAAAGAGACAGTTGTAAAGTCCTATGCACTGGAAGTAAATAAATATTACTCCATCGGTGTTATGTATAAAACTCTTTCCTATGATGAGTTTGCAGACATTCAGAGATTCCAGAATGAGACCGGTATTCAGGTTATCTTCCCTTACGTTGAGCCTGATGCGATCAAGGGTATCACTGACAATGCTAATATTTGGTATGAGGTAAAGGATAACAAGGGTACCGCAAAGTTGGATGACAACGGAAACTTTGTGCCTGTTTATTCTACCAATAAAGAAATCGAGGGAGCAGAGTACAACAGTATCCGTGTTCCCGGGGATGACGGAAGTTATATCTACAGCATCCGTAAGTCCGGTGCAGTAAGCTGTCGTATCAGCTACTATAACTATTATCAGTATTTAAACGGAACTGAGCCTTTCTACATTTTCGGTACCAACTCCCTTGGACAGGATCTGTTCAATGCTATCGGTATCGGTGCTCGATTCTCCCTGCTTTTTGCATTGTTTGTATCGGCCATCAATCTGTCAATTGGTGCGGTTTATGGTGCAATTCAGGGTTACTACGGAGGAACCATTGACTTGGTTCTGGACCGTATTGCAGACGTTCTTTCCGGTGTTCCGTTCACCGTTGTAACCATTCTGTTCCAGCTCCATTTGGCACAGAAGGTGGGTACGGCAGGATCATTCCTGTTCGCATTTGTGCTGACCGGTTGGATCGGTATGTCAGGTCTGACCAGAAAGCAGTTCTATCGTTTTAAGAGTCAGGAGTTTGTATTTGCTGCGAGAACGCTGGGTGCTTCCGATAAGCGTCTGATGTTCAAGCATATCTTCCCCAACGCTCTTGGTACGATTATTACCAGCTGCGCGCTGACTATTCCCAGTGTTATCAGCTCTGAGACCAGTCTTACTTATTTGGGTATCATCAACCTTTCTGAGGTTGCAGGTACTACCGTTGGTACACTGATGTCACAGGGTCAGACATCCATGACCACATCACCTCATGCGATGTTCTTCCCGGCGATTTATTTCTCGTTGCTGATGATTTCATTTAACCTGTTTGGTAACGGTCTGCGTGATGCGTTCAACCCGTCAACGAGAGGAGTGGAGGACTAATCATGGAAAATAAGATGCAGGTTAGAGACCTTACAATTTCATTCCGTACTTCCAACGGTAAAGTGCAGGCTGTCCGTGGAATCAACTTCGATTTGGCAAAGGGCGAGACTCTTTCCATCGTAGGTGAGTCCGGATCCGGTAAGTCTGTTACCTCCAAGGCTATCCTCGGTATTCTGGCCGGAAATGCCATTATTGAGGGCGGTGAGATCATCTATGATGGTAAGGATCTGTTAAAGATTTCTGAGGATGAGTTCCACAAGATTCGTGGTGATAAAATCGCTATGATCTTCCAGGATCCTATGTCCAGCCTGAATCCCATTGTTAAGATCGGACGTCAGCTGACAGAGGCTATGCTGTTAAAGGGCAAAGCGCGTCAGAGAGAGAGCAGAGAGACCTTCAATACCTATTTGAAGGATCTGAACCAGAGTATGATCGAGGCATGTGAAAAGGGAACGAAAGCTCAGATTGACAAGTTGACCAAGAAATGCCGCGATTTTGATAAGTTTGAGTATAAGCATCTTGAGTTGGAGTCTGCCTACAATGTGGCTCGTGAATCTGCGATTGAGGCAGCCGATGATATCGAGAATCTGGTGTTCCAGATGGAGAAAAAAGCAGCAAAAGACGCTTCCTTCCGCATGAAAAACATTGCACGTCTGGCAAAGGCTTCCGTGCAGGAGTATGTGGTAAAGGAAAAGGCGGACCAGCTTAAGCATCTGGCTGCACAGATCCAGAAGGAGTCCGGCAAGGTGAAAAAGGCCGGCTGCGATTATACCGTTGCGATTCAGATGCTGAAAGAACTTCAGGCGATTCTGAAGGAAGCTATTGATTTTCCTATGCCCAATTTCTTTGCTATGGGATATTGCTTGACTTTCGGAAAAGAAGCACTGCCTAAGCTTTCTGTTCCGGAACTCAATGTGTACATGAGAAAGTATCTGGACGACCATTTCATGCTTGATTTCATCGCAGATGCTAAGCAGGGTATCATCCATGCTGCGAATATCTCCTACCAGAATAAGGAGAAGGCCATCGTTGCTCTCAAGGAAAAGCTCCCTGTATTTGAGAAAGAAAGCCTTGTATCCAAGGAATCCTATGATGCACTGAAATATATGGCTGCAGCAGTGAAAGCAACCATTAACAAACTGGAGATCGTAAAGGACAGCCTTTCCTACACCTTTGAGAGTGGTGTAAAGGGAGAACTGGACAAGTATTTTGCATCTATCGGCAAGAACAAAAAGGAAGAGGCTAAGTACGCAAAAGCGAAAGCTAAGTATGACCGTCTAGTACAGCGCGGAAAGGAGCCTGACTGGAAGGTGGCTGCAGCTCAGATTACCGATCTTGAACTGGTAAGAAAAAATATTGTTCGTCAGATCACCAGATTGATCGAGAACTATGAGACTTCCCTTGCAAAGCGTGATCAGAGAGATTACGATGCAGAGACAGTTGCAACTATCGATTATCTGAAGGCGAACGCTTCCGGTGTTGTTAACAAGGTAACCAAGCAGATTGCAAAGAATAAGGCGATCAAGCTGATGGAAGAGGTTGGTATCGCAGAGCCCAGAAAGAGATATAACCAGTATCCTTTTGAGTTCTCCGGCGGTATGAGACAGCGTATCGTTATTGCGATCGCGCTGGCGGCTAACCCTGACATCTTGATTTGTGATGAGCCTACTACTGCGCTGGATGTAACGATCCAGTCCCAGATCCTTGAACTGATCAACAATCTGAAGCGTGAGAGACAGTTGTCCGTTATTTTTATTACCCATGACTTGGGTGTTGTTGCAAATATGGCTGATCGTATTGCGGTTATGTATGCCGGAAAGATCGTTGAGTATGGTACAGCAGAGGATATATTCTATCATGCAGCTCATCCTTATACCTGGGCACTGTTGTCCTCTATGCCAGACCTTGATACCAACGAGAAGTTGGAAGCGATTCCCGGCACACCGCCTAATATGATTTATCCTCCTGTTGGAGATGCTTTTGCGGCGCGTAACAAATATGCGATGAAGATCGATTTTGAGAAACAGCCGCCTATGTTTAAAATCACAGATTCTCACTATGCGGCTACCTGGTTGCTGCATCCTGATGCACCTAAGGTAGAACCTCCGAGAATCATGACGGAAAGAATTGCCAGAATGGAGAAGAGGAGGGCGAAAGATGCAGAATAATCAGGAAGTATTGCTTAAAGTTGAGCATCTTTGCCAGTACTTCGGAGACGTAAAGGCAGTAGATGATGTCAGCTTCGATATCAAAAAAGGTGAAGTATTCGGTTTGGTAGGTGAGTCTGGCTGCGGTAAGACAACTACCGGTCGTTCCATCATTAAGCTTTATGATATTACCTCCGGAAGTGTTTTTTTCAAGGGGGTTCGTATTGCAGCAGGAAAGCGTTCCTATGTAAAGGCAATTGCTGATGCAAAAAAAGAATACAAAGAAAAGATTACTGCAGTCGGTGACTCCGCAGAAAAGACAAGGCTTCAGGCTGAGTTGGACAAGATCATTGCCGATAACAAGGCACAGATCAAAATTGCAAATTATGATCAGAAGCACTGCGATAAGGAGTATTCCAAGATTCGTGTGAAAGAGGTCGATGAGAAATATAGGCCTCTGATCGAGAAGGCTTCCGGTCAGGAGAAGGCAAAGCTTCAGGCTGAGTATAAAAATGAACTGAGAAAGGCAAAGAAGACCAAGCTGGTTACCCAAATTCAGATGATCTTCCAAGATCCTATCGCGTCCCTTGATCCCCGTATGACCGTTCGTGACATTATCGCAGAGGGTCTGGTGATTCAGGGTGAGAAGGATAAGAAGGTGATAGAGGAGAAGGTTTACGAGATGCTTGAACTGGTAGGCTTGGTGCGCGAACATGCGACCCGTTATCCTCACGAGTTCTCCGGTGGTCAGCGTCAGCGTATCGGTGTGGCACGATCCATCATCATGAACCCTGAGTTGATCATTGCCGATGAGCCGGTATCCGCACTGGATGTATCCATTCAGGCACAGGTAATCAATCTGCTGAATGATCTGCGTGAGAAGTTTGGCTTGACTATTCTGTTTGTTGCTCATGACCTTTCTGTTGTTAAGTATTTCTCCGATCGTATCGGTGTTATGTACTTTGGTAAGATGGTAGAGTTGGCACCTGCAGACGAGCTGTTCTTAAATCCTCTGCATCCTTATACCAGATCCCTGCTGTCCTCCATTCCTCTGCCTGACCCGATTTACGAGAAACAGAGAAAGAGAATCATTTATCAGCCTCTGGCAGATCACGATTACTCAGTGGATAAGCCCAGCTTCCGTGAGGTTAAGCCCGGACATTTCGTACAGTGCAATGATGCTGAGTACGAGAAGTACATGTCCATTCTGAAGTAATTAAGATTGAGGGATACAGATGGTAAAAAATAAAGTGATGCCTTACGTGACAAATGTGTGCATTGCATTGGCACTGTTTGCGCTGTGTGCGGTGACCAACAGTTTGTTTTTGGCGGAGACGAAGGTAGAAACAGTGAAGATTCTGTGTGATTGCTTCACGGTTCCGGGCGTCTTTATGACCGGATTCGGACTGCTGAGTCTGATTGCATCTACGGGGGCATATGATATTATGAGTTACGGTGTTTCCTATCTGATTTCTATATTTGTCCGTCAGCGTGAAAGAGCAGAGTCATTCTACGATTACAAGTTAGAACGGGCGGAAAAACGGAAAAAGTGGGGGGCACATACGCTCATCGTTGGTCTTGTCTGTTTTGTGGCGGGACTGATTTGTCTGGCTGTTTATTATAGTATTTTATAAGGTTAATCGGCTTCCGCATCGTTGTGTCTGCAGCGATGCGGAAGTTTTCGTGAAAAGCAATGAGCAGTGCATCAGCGAAAATAAATCGTCTGCGGGAGCTTGCTCACAAGCAGACGCATTTATTTTCGCAGATATAGGGCGAATGCCCGCGATCGAACGGCTGCGAAGCAGGCGTGAGATGCACTGCGAAAAGAGCGGAGGACTATTATGATCAGAGATAAGTCAATCGAAGAGATTTATGATGGCAAGTTTTACGGGGTCAATGATCTGGCAAAAATTGAGTGCAATGGTTGTAAAGGATGCTCGGCGTGTTGTCATGGTATGGGGAAATCTATTGTGCTGGATCCCTTGGATGCTCATCGGTTGTCGCTTGGTCTGAAGACCGATGTGGCAGCATTATTGCAGGAACATTTAGAATTAAGTGTGGTAGACGGACTGATACTGCCTAATCTCAGACTTTCCGGAACGGATGAGGCGTGTACCTTCTTGAATGAGGAGGGACGCTGCCGTATTCATTCCTTCAGGCCGGGAGTATGTCGTCTGTTTCCCCTTGGTCGTTATTATGATGGAAAAGGGGACTTTACCTATATCGTGCAGGCGGGAGAATGTCCCTATCCGGTGAAAAATAAGATTAAAATCAAAAAATGGATAGACACGCCCAACTATGGAGAGTATCATAAATTTGTACTCAGCTGGCATGACTTTTTGAAACGGATGCAGAAAAAAGTCAGTGAGGCCGATGAGTTGCAGGCGAGAGCAGTCTGCATAGGGATTTTACAGACCTTTTATCTGGCTCCGTATTCGGAAAAGGATTTTTATGAAGAATTTCAAGGTAGATTGAAGGCAATGGCCGATCAGACGGATTGATAATTGGATTGGAAACAGGGATGATCAGGAAAAGGGATGATCGGGAAAATGGATGATCGGGAAAAGGGATCATGTGATCAAGGAGGACCGGTGTGTTTGATATCGAAGAAGAACTGAAAAAACTTCCGGCTAAGCCCGGTGTTTATATGATGATCAATGACCGGGAGGAGATCATCTACGTTGGAAAAGCGGTCAGCCTGAAGAACCGGGTGCGTCAGTATTTTCAGGACAGCCGGGGGAAATCCCCAAAGATCGTGAAGATGGTGAGTCATATTGCACGATTTACCTACACCATCACCGATTCTGAGCTGGAGGCGCTCATTCTGGAATGCAATCTGATCAAGGAATATCGCCCCAAGTATAATACCATGCTGATGGACGATAAGGCCTACCCCTTTATCCGGGTGACACTGGAGGAGGATTATCCCCGGGTGATGTTCTCCCGAACCCAGAAGCGGGACAAGTCCAGATATTTTGGACCCTATACCAGTGCGGGAGCAGTGAAAGAGACCCTGAAGCTGCTGCATAAACTGTATCGCATACGGACCTGCAATCGAAGCCTTCCTGCCGACATTGGCAAGGACAGGCCATGTCTGAATCATCAGATCGGACTGTGCAATGCGCCTTGTCAGGGAGGCGTGAGCAAGGAGGAATATCGCAAGTCTGTCGATGCGGCCATGGACTTTCTGGGTGGAAAGTATGATGTGGTGCTGAAGGATTTGGAACAGCGGATGAAAGCTGCCGCTGCCGAATGGCGGTTTGAGGAGGCCGGAGCCATCAAGGAGCTTTATCAGAATGTGCAGAAGGTGGCTCAGAAACAAAAGATCACCGGAAATCGGGGCGAGGAAAAAGACGTATTGGGCTGTTACCTGGAGGGATACGATGCGGTCATCCAGAGCTTCTTTGTCCGCGACGGGAAAATGATCGGCCGAGATGATTTCCATATGAATATTGATAAGGAAGATACCCCGGAGCAGGTGATGAATGGCTTTGTGAAACAGTTTTATGCCGGAACCCCCTATATCCCGGCGGAGATCCATCTGCCGGTGGAGATAGAGGACAGGGAACTGGTGGAGAGCTGGCTCACCGCCCGCAAGGGCAGAAAAGTCACCATCAAGGTGCCGCAAAAAGGGGAAAAGGCAGCCATGGTGGAATTGGCGGCGAAAAATGCCATGATGGTTTTGAAGCGGGATCGGGACAAAATCAAGCGGGAGGAGGAGCAGACCGTAAAGGCTGCGGCATGGATCGGCGATCTGCTTGGACTGGAAGGAATCCATCGGATGGAGGCTTTTGATATTTCCAACATCAGCGGCTGTGAATCCGTAGGCTCTATGGTTGTCTTTGAGGACGGACGCCCCAGAAAGAGCGATTACCGCAGATTTCGCATTCGCACAGTGGTGGGACCGGATGATTACGCCTCTATGCTGGAGGTGTTGACCAGAAGGTTTACCCACGGACTGAGAGAAAGGGAACAGCTGGATGTACAGCACAGGCACAGTAATGAGGGGGCGAATGTCCCGGATCCGGATAAAATACAGCGGAGTGAAGACTACGCCGGAAGCTTTGTCCGTTTTCCTGATCTGATTCTCATGGACGGCGGTAAGGGACAGGTGACCATGGCCAAGCGGGCATTGGCTGAATGCGGTCTGGATATTCCGGTTTGTGGTATGGTGAAGGATGATTTCCATCGGACAAGGGCTCTTTATTACGAGGGGCGTGAGTTGGATATCGACCCTCACAGTGAGGCGTTTAAGCTGATTACCCGCATACAGGATGAGGCCCATCGCTTTGCCATCACCTATCATCGGAACCTTCGCAGCAAAGACCAGATCCATTCGGTTCTGGATGATATCGAAGGGATTGGCCCTGTCCGGCGCAAAGCGCTGATGCGAAGCTTCGGCGACGTGGAGCGGATCAGTAAGGCATCGGTGGAGGAATTGATGGAGGTTCCCGAGATGAATCGAAGGGCTGCGGAGCAGGTTGTGGAATATTTTGGGAATGTTTTGAAAAAAGTACAAGACTGATACGGCGGATTTATTGTATCAAATTACAAGAGAAGGAAAGAAAAAGAGAGAAAAATTCAGCAATAGGACAGAAATTCTTTCGCTTCTTGTAATCGTCAGTCCGTTGTGGTAAAGTATATATTGATGAAAGAGCGCCCTCAGAAAGGGGAGAACGGAGGCTGTGATGAATCGAGTAAGTGTGACCAAATTGATCAACAAGTTGTCTCTCACCAATCTCACCCCGGAGATCAATACAGACGATATCTGGCTGTATCAGCCGGAGATCAATCGCCCTGCATTGCAGCTGGCCGGATTTTTGGAGCATTTTGCCAATGAGCGTGTTCAGATCATCGGAAATGTTGAATATGCATATATTATGGAAGAGATGACACAGGAGAAGCGTGTCAAGGTGTTTGAGCAGATTTTCCGCAGAGGGATTCCTGCCCTGATCTTTTCCAGAGATTTGAAACCGGAAGCGGAGATTCTCTCCCTTGCGGTGAGATACAATGTGCCGATCCTCGGCACTAAGGTAAACACCTCTGATCTGACGGCGGAGATCATCCGTTGGCTGAAGGTAGAGCTGGCGCAGATGATCACCATTCATGGTGTTCTGGTTGAGGTGTACGGTACCGGTGTTCTGATCACCGGTGAGAGTGGTATCGGTAAGAGTGAAGCAGCGTTGGAGCTGATCAGACGAGGCCATCGTCTGGTTGCCGATGATGTGGTGGAGATCAAAAAGGTCAGTGAGGTTACATTGGTTGGTTCATCGCCGGAGATGACCCGCTATCTGATCGAGCTTCGTGGTATCGGTATCGTGGATGTGAAGTCTCTGTTCGGTGTCAGCTGTGTTCGCCAGACAAAGAGCGTGGACATGGTGATCCATTTGGAAGAGTGGGACAGAAGCAGAGAGTATGACCGCATGGGCCTTGAGGATCAGTATACGGAGTTTATGGGCATCAAGGTTGTCTGCTACAATCTCCCTGTGCGTCCGGGACGTAACCTTGCGGTGATCATTGAGTCTGCTGCAGTAAACCACAGACAGAAAGCTCTGGGGTACAATGCGGCGAAGGAGCTGTACCGTCGTGTACAGGAAAATTTAGCGTCACATAGGGATAGATAATTTATGAATAGATTGATCAATGAGTTGTTGGCAGTGATGGGCGAGGAAAAGGTAAAGCTTGATGAACCCATGAGTGCCCGCACCACGTTTCGCATCGGCGGTCCTGCCGATGTGTTTGTGGAGCCTGACAGTGAGGAAAGACTCTGTCAGGTTGTTGCGTTGTGCCGTGAGGCGGGCGTGCCGTTTGTGTGCGTCGGCAACGGCAGTAACTTGCTGGTGAGCGATGACGGATTTCGCGGCGTGGTGGTATCCACCAGACGCGGGATGGAGCAGTTGGAGATC
The DNA here is from genome assembly GCA_017387285.1 of Lachnospiraceae bacterium. Lineage (GTDB taxonomy): Bacteria > Bacillota > Clostridia > Lachnospirales > Lachnospiraceae > RGIG423. Next base: position 11,872 of record JAFOFP010000076.1, on the reverse strand, counting down.
AACGGTGATCTGGTGAAAGCCGGAGCCGGAGTGCTTTTGAGTAGGCTGGCGTCAGAGTGCTGCCGGGCCGGTCTTGGCGGTCTGGAGTTCGCCGGAGGTATCCCCGGAACCGTAGGTGGTGCCGTGGTGATGAATGCAGGCGCTTACGGCGGAGAGATGAAGCAGGTGCTGACCAGAGTACACGTTCTGATGCCGGACGGAGATCTGGTGTGGTTTCCCGTGGAGGATATGGAACTTGGCTATCGGACCAGCTGTATTCCTTCCTGTGGAGGGATCGTGACAGCGGCAGAGTTCAGACTTTACCCCAGGGATTCTGCGCTGATCAAGGCAGAGATGGATGAATTGGGGCGCCGGCGCAGGGAGAAACAGCCCATTGAGCTGCCCAGCGCGGGGAGCACCTTTAAGCGGCCTGTGGGTTATTTTGCCGGAAAGCTGATTCAGGATGCCGGATTGGCCGGCTTTTCTGTGGGAGGTGCCCAGGTTTCCACCAAGCATTGTGGATTTGTGGTAAACCGTGGCGGTGCTACGGCTGTCGATGTGCTTTCTCTGTGCAGACAGGTGAAGGACGAGGTTTATCATCAGTTTGGCGTGTCACTTGAGATGGAGGTTAAGACACTGGGGATGTGATCCTGAGTGAATGTGATTGACATTTCTGTGGATTAATGTTATATAACGATTGTTGGGTGTTTGATTATGTCGTTTTCGGCAGATGTAAAAGAAGAACTTTCAGAGCAGTTTGGTCATAAACAGCATTGTCTCATTGCCGAGGCGGGAGCGATTTTTGCTGCCTGCGGTCAGATCATGGTATCGGATGATTCGTTTACGGCGGTGATGCAGACAGAAAATGAGGCGGTTGCCCGCAAATATTATAACCTGTTAAAGAAAGCACTGGGGATCCGACCTGCAGCTGGTCTGGAAAACACTCCGGGAAAGAAGCGTAAGGGTACATACGTACTGACGCTGATGGGTGAGGATTGCAGGAGAGTGCTGGAAGCCTTTTATATGGTGGACAAAAACGGACAGGTGTGTGTCCGGGACGGTGTCTGTCAAGGGATGATTTTTCAGCGGCCCTGCTGTAAGCGTGCTTTTTTGCGAGGAGCCTTTCTGGCCTCCGGTTCCATCAGTAATCCGGAGAAGGCTTACCATTATGAATTGGTATGTCAGACAAAAGAACGTGCCGATCAGCTTAAGGAGCTGATGATCGAGTTTGATATCGATGCAGGCATGGTAAAACGAAAGAAAAACTTTGTGTTGTACGTCAAGGAGGGCAGTCAGCTGGTGGATCTGCTCAATGTGATGGAGGCACACGGCGCCCTGATGGAGCTGGAGAATGTTCGCATTATCCGGGAAATCAGCGGGACGGTCAATCGCAAGGTCAATTGCGAGACGGCCAATATCAACAAAACGGTATCAGCTGCTGTACAGCAGATCAATGATATAATTTTACTGCGCGATAAGGTGGGATTTGACAATCTGCCGGAGGGTCTGGCTGAGATTGCCGAGGTGCGGCTTGCAAAACCGGAGGCCAGTCTGAAGGAATTGGGAGATTCTTTGGACCCTCCTGTGGGAAAGTCGGGAGTAAATCATCGATTGCGCAAAATCAAAGAAATTGCAAATGGTCTCAGAGAAGACGAGGAGGAGAAGCAATGACAGAGAAAACATTAACCATAGAAGCACGTGTGAACGTTGATGTCAGTCCGTTGGCGATGCTGGTACAGGTAGCAAGCCAGTACGAGAGCTCTATCCACTTCAGACATGGTAGCAAGCGAGTTAATGCGAAGAGCATCATGGGTATGATGACGATGAACTTCGATGAGGGCGAGGTAATTACCATTGAAGCAGACGGTAAGGATGAGGCGCAGGCGATTGCTGCACTGACCGCACAGCTTACCAACGAGTAATTTGGTATATTGATCGTTTGGTACATAGGGAGGAAAATCCAACGATACGAATGGAACCGATTGCTTTGTGAAGGCTGCCGCAAATGCGGCGGCCTTTTTGCGTGTGTATTAAAGGAAAATTTGTGTGGAAGAATGGATGAAAATGTGGTATAGTGTATAATAAGGTGTATTGTACATATGAAAAATATGCGCGGATGTGATATGGATAAACAAGATTGCTTGCAAACATGGCTCCATGAGGAGCAAAATGCCCACATTAAAGGCTGGGATTTTTCTCACCTTGCCGGTCGTATGGAAGAAGAGATGCTTCCGTGGGACTATCCTTCTGTGATCAGGCAGTATCTGACACCGGAGATGGACTTGTTGGATATTGATACCGGTGGTGGAGAGTTTCTCCTCTCGTTGGGACATCCCTATGGAAAAACCGGTGCCACCGAAAACTATCTACCAAATGTCCTGCTCTGTGAAGAGACCTTACTCTCCTTGGGGATTGATTTCAGACAGGCGGATGGCGCGGGGGAACTTCCCTTTGCAGATGAAAGTTTTGATATGGTGATCAACCGTCACGGTGATTATGAACCGTCGGAAATCTATCGTGTGCTGAAACCGGGAGGATGGTTTATTACCCAGCAAGTGGGTGCGGAAAATGATCGTGATTTGGTACAACTGCTGTTGAATGCTGTTCCTGAGATGCCGTTTCCCCAGCAGTATCTTGATATAGCAACGGAAAAATTCAGAAAGTGTGGATTTACGATCCTCCGCGGACAGGAAGCGTTTCCGGCGGTTCGATTCTACGATGTGGGAGCATTGGTGTGGTTTGCCCACATTATTCAGTGGGAGTTTCCGGGTTTTTCTGTGGAGAATAGTTTGGATAAGTTGCATGGACTGCAGGAAAGACTGGCGATGGATGGAGAGATCTGCGGGACCACACATCGGTTTTTATTGGTAGCGAAGAAATGATTTAGTGTGATAACACCGCTTTTGGGGAAAGAATTTGGAGGTATGGCAAATGAAGAAAATGTTTGTTGCAAGTTTGTGTAAAAACGGCCTTTTAGGCGGTGCTCTCTATGTGGATTCCGTATCGGTAACTTACCGCACCGGAAAATTGACGGTGCCGGATAAATTCCGCAATCTGGTGATGCCTTACGCTGAGATCGAATCTGTAATAAACAGCAGATGGTTAGGACTGCCGACCATTACGATTCAGCTGAAAAATCGGGAAGAGTATCAATTTATTGTGTTTGGGCGAAAAGCCTTCATCGCTGCACTGCGAAATTCAGACTGAAGCTGTGACACGGTGTAACATCAAAACGGCAATATTCAACCATCGTAATTAGGAGTAACAGTAAGGAGGACACCATGGCTTTTACCCATCTTCATGTGCATACAGAATATAGCTTGCTGGACGGTTCCAGTAAGATCAAGGAGATCACAGCCAGAGCCGCTGAGTTGGGCATGAACAGTCTGGCCATCACGGATCATGGTGTCATGTACGGTGTTATTGACTTTTATCGCGCTGCCCGTGCGGCGGGGATCAAGCCCATCATCGGCTGCGAGGTCTATGTGACCAGCGGTTCCCGTTTCCAAAAGGAGACAGGCAAGCAGGATGAGAACCGATATTATCATCTGGTTCTTCTGGCAGAAAACAATACCGGTTACAGTAACCTGATGAAGATCGTATCCAAAGGCTTTGTGGACGGGTTCTATTATCGGCCCAGAGTAGATTATGAGGTTCTGCGTGAGTATCACGAGGGAATTATTGCCCTCAGCGCCTGTCTGGCGGGTGAGGTGCAGAAGTTTGTACAGCGAAACATGTATGAGGAGGCGGTGAAGTCTGCCCTTCATTATCAGGATATATTTGGAAAAGGTAATTTCTTTTTGGAGCTGCAGGATCACGGGATCCCGGAGCAGCGTCTGGTCAATCCCCAGCTGATCCGTATGAGTGAGGAGACCGGTATCCCCTTGGTGGCTACCAATGACGTCCATTACACCTTTGCCGAGGATGCCACTCCCCATGATATTCTTCTCTGCATTCAGACCGGAAAGAAGGTCAGTGATGAGAACCGCATGCGCTATGAGGGAGGTCAGTACTATCTGAAATCCGAGGAGGACATGCAAAAGCTGTTCCCCTATGTGCCGCAGGCGCTGGAGAACACCCAGAGGATCGCCGATCGATGTAATGTGGAGATTGAGTTTGGCGTGACCAAGCTGCCTCATTACGATGTGCCGGACGGAAAGACCTCATGGGAATATCTCAATGAATTGTGTTATGCCGGATTGAAGCGGAGATATCCTGAGGATGACGGTACCCTGAGAGAGCGGATGGACTACGAACTTTCCGTCATTCAGAAGATGGGCTATGTAGACTATTTTCTGATCGTTTGGGATTTTATCAACTATGCCAAAAGAAATGGGATCATGGTTGGCCCCGGAAGAGGTTCGGCTGCCGGAAGTATTGTCTCCTATGCCTTGGAGATCACCAATATCGATCCCATCAAATACGATCTTTTGTTTGAGCGTTTCCTGAACCCGGAGCGAGTATCCATGCCCGATATCGACGTGGATTTCTGCTATGAGCGCCGTCAGGAAGTGATCGATTATGTGGTCAAAAAGTATGGCAAGGAATGTGTGGTTCAGATCGTTACCTTCGGTACCATGGCAGCCCGCGGTGTGGTTCGGGATGTTGGCCGTGTACTGGATCTTCCCTATGCCCTCTGTGATCAGGTGGCAAAGATGATCCCCATGGAATTGGGCATCACCATCGACAAGGCTCTGAAGATGAACCCGGAGCTTCGGCAGAATTATGAAAGTAACGAACAGATCAGAAATCTGATCGATATGGCTAAACGTCTGGAGGGATTGCCCAGACATACCTCCATGCATGCTGCCGGCGTGGTCATTTGTCAACAGCCGGCGGAGGAATATGTTCCCCTGTCCCGTTCCGCCGACGGAACCATCACCACCCAGTTCACCATGACTACATTGGAAGAATTGGGTCTGCTTAAGATGGATTTCCTTGGCCTCAGAACACTGACCGTAATACAGGACGCAGTGGAGATGGCGGAGAAGAGCCACGGCGTGAAGATCGATATCGATCACATTGATTTTGACGATAAAAAGGTATTGGAGTCCATCAGCACCGGAAAGAATGACGGTGTGTTCCAGTTGGAAAGCTCGGGCATGAAGAGCTTTATGAAGGAACTGAAGCCTCACAGCATGGAGGATATCATCGCCGGTATCTCCCTGTATCGTCCGGGTCCCATGGATTTCATTCCTCAGTATATTAAAGGTAAGACCTATCCGGAGAATATTACCTATCATTGTCCTCAGCTGGAGCCTATTTTGAAGCCCACCTACGGCTGTATCGTTTATCAGGAGCAGGTAATGCAGATCGTCCGGGATCTGGGTGGTTATACCCTGGGACGAAGCGATCTGGTGCGCCGCGCCATGTCAAAGAAGAAGGCTGCGGTCATGGAGAAGGAGCGGCAGAACTTTGTCTACGGAAATCCGGAGGAGAAGGTTGCAGGCTGCGCGGCCAACGGTATCAGTGAGAGCGTTGCCAACCAGATTTACGACGAGATGACAGATTTTGCCAAGTATGCCTTCAATAAATCCCATGCGGCCGGCTATGCGGTGGTGTGCTACCAGACGGCGTGGCTGAAATACTACTATCCGGTGGAATTCATGGCAGCTCTGATGACTTCTGTCATCGATAACAATGCCAAGGTCACAGAGTATATCATGACCTGCAGGCAGATGGGGATCAAGCTGCTGCCTCCCGACATCAATGTGGGAGGAGCCTATTTCATCGAGGACAACGGAGCGATCCGTTATGGCCTGTCAGCCATCAAGAGTATCGGCAGCAACGTGATCCGGGACATCGATGAGGAGCGGGAAGCTCATGGCCCCTATTTAACCCTGAAAGATTTCATTGATCGCGTCGGAAGCAAAGATGTAAACAAGAGAGTTTTGGAAAACTTTATCAAAGCGGGCGCAATGGACTGTCTGCCGGGCACCAGAAAACAGAAGATCTGCGTGGCAGCGGACATGTTGGACCAGAAGAACCGGGATAAGAAGATCGGCATTGCCGGCCAGATGAATCTGTTCGATTTGTTTGAAGGAGCCCGCGAGGAGTACGAGCCTGCCTTCCCCAATGTGGGAGAGTATGATCGGGAGGATATGCTGGCCTTCGAAAAAGAAGTGCTGGGTGTGTATGTAAGCGGTCATCCCATGGAAGAATATGAAGAGAAATGGAAGAAAAATGCAACGGCCACGTCTCTTGATTTCATCGTGGACGAGGAGACCGGAGAGGCCAAGGTCCGTGACGGTCAGAATGTGACCATCGGCGGCATGATCACCGGAAAGACCATCAAGATCACCAAGAATAATCAGCAGATGGCATTCCTTACGGTGGAGGATATGGCCGGTTCCGTGGAAGTTCTGGTCTTCCCCAAGGATTACGAAAAGCATCGGGAAAAGATGTTGGACGATGCCAAGGTATTCATCAGCGGTCGTGTGTCCATCGGCGATGATCCCCAGGGCAAGCTGATCTGTGAGAAATTGACTCCCTTCGACAGTGTGCCCCGAGAGTTGTGGCTGCAGTTTGAGGATGTGACGGACTACCGGGCGAAGGAGCCAAGACTGCTCAATTACCTGGAAGCCAGCGACGGAAATGACCGTGTGGTTGTGTATCTTAAGCGTGAACGCGCAAAGAAGATCCTGCCCCCCAACTGGAGCGTCTGTGCCGGGAAAGAACTGGTAGAGGTACTCAGGGAGAAATTTGGCGATTCCAACGTGAAAGTCGTCGAAAAGAGTATTGAAAACCGATGAAAAATGCAGTACAATAGTTCAAATTCGTTTATTGTCTCTTACGGAGGTGTAGATATGGAAAACGCAGTAAAAACCATTGGAGTTTTGACCAGCGGAGGTGATGCTCCGGGTATGAATGCGGCTATCCGTGCGGTGGTTCGTTCTGCTGTGGCAAAGGGGATCAAAGTCAAGGGTATCCGCAGAGGATACGCAGGTCTGTTAAATGAGGAGATCGAGGATATGACCTCCCGCAGCGTGTCGGAGATCATTCAGAAGGGCGGCACCATTCTGTACACTGCCCGCTGTGAGGAGTTTAAGACACCTGAGGGGCAGAGACTTGGCGCCGAGATTTGCAAAAAGCACGGCATTGACGGGCTGGTTGTCATCGGTGGAGACGGTTCCTACAAGGGTGCACAGGCACTTGCATCTCTGGGCATCAACACCGTAGGTGTTCCCGGAACCATCGATCTGGATATTGCCAGCACGGAATACACGATCGGCTTTGACACCGCGGTAAACACGGCCATGGAGGCTATCGATAAGATCCGTGACACCTCCACCTCCCATGAGCGGTGCAGTATCATTGAGGTAATGGGCCGCAATGCCGGTTATATTGCCCTGTGGTGCGGTATTGCCAACGGAGCGGAGGATATTCTTCTTCCCGAGCGCTATGACTACAATGAGCAGGCGATCATTAATCATATTATTGCGAAGCGTAAGATGGGCAAGAGCCATCATATCATCATCAATGCGGAGGGTATCGGCCATTCCACCAGTATGGCCAGACGTATTGAGGCAGCCACCGGCATTGAGACCAGAGCGTCCATTCTGGGTTACATGCAGCGAGGTGGTCGTCCCACCTGTAAGGACAGAGTATATGCGTCCATCATGGGCGCAAAGGCAGTGGATCTGCTGGCCGAGGGAAAGAGTAACCGAGTAGTGTGCTATAAGGGCGGTGAGTTTGTGGATTACGATATCCACGAGGCGCTGCAGATGAAGAAGGATATTCCCGAGGATCAGTATCGCATCAGCAAGACACTGTGATAACAGTACAGACTGTAATGACATCAAGAGAAGATAGGGCATAATATATGAAACAGAGTGATACAATCAGGAGCGCCGAGGAAATGGCAGCGGAGAAAAAGGAGACGATAGTTCCCGGAATTACCGTTGAACAGGAAAAAAAGATCGAGGAAAAACTGAAGCAGGCCGGTGGAGATACACTGGCTTCTTCCACTACGCCCGATGAGCTGTATGCCGTTTTGGTGGAGCAGATCAGAGCTTACCATCCTTCCGATGACCTGCGTCTCATCGAGAAGGCCTATCGTCTTGCCTGTGAGTATCATGGAGATCAGAAGCGCAAGTCAGGTGAGCCCTACATCGTGCATCCCCTCTGTGTTGCCATTGAGTTGGCAAAATTGAGACTGGACAAGGAGACCATTATCTCCGGTATTCTCCACGATATTGTTGAGGATACACCCTACACCCTGGAGCAGCTGACCGCCGATTTCGGCGAGGAGGTGGCTCTTCTGGTTGATGGTGTCACCAAGCTGGATAAGCTGACCTGGTCTCAGGATAAGATCGAGATCCAGGCGGAGAACCTGCGTAAGATGTTTCTTGCCATGGCCAAGGATATCCGTGTTATCCTGATCAAGTTGGCGGACCGTCTCCACAACCTGCGGACTCTCCAGTACACCAGACCGGAGAAGCAGCGGGAGAAGGCCAGAGAGACCATGGACATCTATGCGCCCATCGCCAACCGTCTCGGTATTTCCAAAATCAAGACCCAGCTGGATGATTTGTCTCTGAAATATCTGGAGCCTTCGGTTTACGAAGAACTGTCCATGGCTCTGGCATTGACGGAGGAGGCACGTCAGGCCTTTATCGAGCATCGGAAAGCGGAGATCCAGACCCAGATGGATGCGGCGGAGATCCCCTGCAATATTTACGGCCGTGTTAAGCACCTGTTCAGTATCTATAAAAAAATGAGAAACCAGGATAAGACTCTGGATCAGATCTACGATGTATTTGCTGTGCGCATTATCGTGGATTCGGTGAAGGATTGTTATGCGGCCCTGGGCTTGATCCATGAGCGGTATAAACCTATTCCGGGCCGTTTCAAGGATTACATTGCCATGCCCAAGGAGAACATGTATCAGTCTCTCCACACCACCCTGATCAGCGATGACGGTCAGCCCTTCGAGGTACAGATCCGTACCAAAGACATGCACCGCACCGCGGAGTTCGGTATTGCGGCTCACTGGAAGTACAAAGAGGGCAATACCAATCCTACCCAGTCCGGTGAGGATGAGAAGATGAGCTGGCTGCGCCAGATCCTTGAGTGGCAGACCGAGATGTCTGACAACAAGGAGTTCATGTCCTCCGTCAAAAATGATTTCAACCTGTTTAATGATAAAGTATATTGTTTTACGCCTACCGGAGATGTAAAAAATCTGCCGGCAGGATCTACCCCTGTGGATTTTGCTTACAGTATCCACAGTGCGGTGGGCAATCGCATGGTAGGTGCCCGGGCCAACGGCAAGATGGTTCCCATCGACTATGTGATCCAGAACGGAGACCGGATGGAGGTCATCACCTCCCAGAATTCCAACGGTCCCAGCCGTGACTGGCTGAAGTTTGTCAAGAGCTCTCAGGCCAGAAACAAGATTAACCAGTGGTTCAAGACCCAGTATAAGGAAGATAATATCAGCCGGGGCAAGGATCTGGTGGATCGCTATTGCAAGTCAAAAAATATCGTGTTCTCCGAGCTGAATAAGCCGGAATACATGGAAAAAGTTCTGAAAAAGTACGGCTTCAAGGAGTGGGATGCGGTGCTGGCAGCCATCGGTCACGGTGGTATGAAGGAAGGCCAGGTCATCAACAAGCTCATCGAGGAGTACGATAAGAAACATAAGAAAGAGCTGACGGATCAGGAGATACTGGCCGCCATCGCAGAAAATACCAAGGATAAGCCCCAGGCGGAGACCCATTCCAAAAACGGTATCGTGGTCAAGGGCATTCATGACCTGTCTGTCCGCTTCTCACGGTGCTGCAGCCCCGTACCCGGCGACGAGATCGTGGGCTTTGTCACCAGAGGCAGAGGGATCACCATCCACCGAACTGACTGCGTCAATATCATCAGTCTGCCGGAGTCTGACCGCGTGCGCCTGATGGAGGCAGATTGGGAAGAGCCTGCGGATAAGGGAAGTGCTCTTTACCCGGCGGAGATCAATATCTACTGTCAGAACCGGGTGGGTATCCTGGCTGCTATCTCCAAAGTATTTACGGAGTGTGACATTGATATTCTGTCCATGAACACCCGCGTCAACAAACAGAACATTGCCACCATCAACATGGGCTTCAAAATCAGAGATAAGGAAGAACTGCGCAGTCTGACAGCCAAATTGCAGCAGATCGACAGCATTCTGGATATCGAGCGCGCCAAGGGCTGATGGGGAGAAAAACGATTGACATGAAATAACACCGGATGAACGGCGATCCCGTGCATCGGTGAAATGAAGGAAATGTTATGAAAAAAAGTAACCTTCAGTTAGCGGTGGTAGGAACCATGCAGACCAACTGCTATCTGCTGACCAATACAGAGACCAATGAAACATTGATCGTGGACCCCGGCGCAGACGGCGACCGGATCGCTGCTTATCTGCTGCAGGAAAAGATGCGGCCGGTAGGGATTTTGCTGACCCACGGACATTTCGACCACATCAGTGGGGTAAAGGCTCTTCAGGACGCATTTCGTCTGCCGGTTTATGCGGCAGAGGCAGAGGAAGCTCTTTTGGGCGAGCCCGGTTGGAATCTGTCTGCCAAGTTTCAGGGCTACAGTGTCTCACTGGTGCCGGATGTACTGCTGGCGGACGGCGAAGGGTTTGAACTGGCGGGATTTTCTGTCAAGGCAATCCTGACACCGGGACATACAGGGGGCGGTATGAGCTATTATCTGCCGGAGGAGGGCTTTGTTTTTTCCGGAGACACTCTGTTTCGTCATACTTATGGGCGGACGGATCTGCCAACGTCCTCCTTTGAGGAGCTGAAGCATTCTCTGCGGGAAAAACTGTTTAAATTGCCGGAGGATACGGAAGTGCTGCCCGGCCACGGCAATGCCACCACCATAAAAGAAGAGCGCAGGAGAAATCCGGTTCTCGGTGATTAACACAGAAAGATACAGACGATTTATGATTAAACTGATATTGAGTGAAGAAAATTTTGAATATGATATTCGCGGTCTGCTGATGGCTTTCTTCCCCGGTGAGGAGATCACCACAAAGCCGGAGGCAGAGGGCGAGCGGCAGTTGACGGTGGTTTACGGTGACGGAATCATCGGTTTGTCCTTTTGCGGCGGCGCAGGTGAGGAAACTTCCTCGGTTGAGGTGACGGTAAACAGCTCTGACCGTTATGGACAGATGCAGGGCGCAGGGCAGGAGCCGGCAGATGGCATCAAAGACGAATTGCGCAAGGAAACCAAGTCTGCGTTGAAGCGCGGTGTTTACCGCCTGCTTTCCGATTACACGAAAACCGAGCTTCCCTGGGGAACCCTGACCGGTATTCGCCCTACCAAGATTGCCATGGCTCTTCTGGAGGAGGGGGTATCCGATGAGGACATCGCCCGCCACATGAAGGAGGTTTATCTTACGGGAGAGGAGAAGACGGAACTCAGTATTGAGATCGCCAAGCGGGAGAAGGATATCCTCAAAGACATTGATTATGAGAACGGATACAGCCTTTACATCGGGATTCCCTTTTGCCCCACCACCTGTCTGTACTGTTCTTTCACGTCCTACCCCATGGGAAAATGGGCGGGGCGGATGGATGAGTATCTGGACGCTGTTTTTAAGGAGATCGACTACACGGCGGAGGCCTTTAAGGAGAAAAAGCTGAATACCGTCTACATCGGCGGCGGTACCCCCACCAGCCTTTCGGCAGAACAGATGGATCGGCTTTTGACCAAAGTGGAGGAAAGTTTTGATTTTTCTCATTGTCAGGAGTTTACAGTGGAGGCCGGAAGGCCGGATAGCATCACAGAAGATAAGCTGGTGGCGATCAGACGACATAAGGTCAGCCGTATCTCCATCAATCCACAGACCATGAAGCAGGAAACTTTACGTCTTATCGGTCGGCGTCATACGGTGGAGCAGATCAAGGAAGTC
>JAFOFP010000075.1 GCA_017387285.1 Lachnospiraceae bacterium | reverse complement strand
TATCTACGATTTCTCTGGGAACACCGGAATGGGTCACAAAGATCCGGTCATAATTGACTTCCTTTTCCGCGGTCAGTCTGCCCCGGACATAGTCCAGAATCGTTTTTTCCATGGAACCGCGGTACATCTTGCCCACATGAAGACTGCCGTTTTCCATGATGATCTCCGGACGCAGCTTCAGCATATTGGCACCGAATCGGGCAATGCCGCTGCACCGTCCGCCCTTGTGCAGATAATCCAGCGTCTGCAGCACAAAACTGACATCCAGATTTCCCTTCATCTCATCCAGCGCTTTGGCGATGTAAGCACCGTCATATCCGGCAGAAGCCAGTTCTGCCGCCAGAATGACCAGATGTCCGGAGCCGGTGGAAAGACTCTGTGAATCGACCACATGTACCTTTTCCAGTTCCTGTGCCGCGATATGGGCATTCTGGTGACTGGAGGAAAGGGCGGAAGAAAGATTGATATGTACCACCTCATAGCCCTCACTTACAAAGGGACGGAAGAAGTCCGCGTATTCGCCGACGGAAATTGCGGAAGTGGTAGGCAGTTTTCCCGTTTTCTCCACATAATCAAACAGTTCTTTCGGCTGCACATCCACACCGTCCCGGCACAGGCGGTCACCCATGGCCACGCACATGGGAATGACGGAAATATGATAACGCTCATACAGCGCCGGACTCAGGTCACAGGTGGAATCGCAGGTGATTTTAACCTTCGTCATACAAATTTCTCCTTTTATTCCATAAGATACCCGGATTATACGCCGTCACTTTCAACTGACCTGCAACTAACTTTCAAATTCTGTTGAAAAAAGGAGGCATTGGACTTTTTTCCAATGCCTCCGGGTGGTTTTATTTGATTGTTCGAAGGGTGACCGTAAACCGACAGCCGGCCGTTTCCATATTCTCTGCTTTCACACTGCCCTTTTCCAAAGTGAGGATCTTCTCAACCAGGGCAAGGCCCAGGCCATTGCCCTCCTGCTTGTGAGCGGAATCTGCCTGATAGAATTTGTCGAACACATGGCGAAGCGATTCCTCCGGGATTCCGGGACCCTGGTCTTCAACGGAAAAAACGATTTTGGTCAGTTTCTTTGTCAATCGGATTTTTACGGTACTGTCTTCCGGCGTGAATTTAATGGCATTGCTGATCAAATTATCCCACACATGGCGCATCAACAGTTCATTGCCGTAATACTCGGCTTCACACAGGTCCACATCCAGATTGATATTCTTGCGCTCCCACTGGGATTCCAGCGCCACAATGGATTGACGGATCTGCTCATCCACAAGAAACTTTGTTCGGTTGGTGGGGATCTCCTGGTTTTCCAGTTTCGACAGGAGCAGAATACTGCTGGTCAAAGATGACAGCCGCTTTGTGTTGAAAATGATTTTCTCAACACACTCCCTCTGATCCTGCGTCAGATCATCGCCGGATTGCAGCAGAGCGGCATACCCTTCAATGGCACTGATGGGTGTTTTGAACTCATGGGACGCGCTGGATACAAAGTCCAGCTGCAGGATTTCGGTTGCTCGCAGCTCGTGGGTCATCAGGTTGAAGCCGGTATAGATCTCCTGGATCTCCTTTGCGCTTGACTGGGAATTCAGTTCCACGGTAAAATCACCGTCTGCCACCTTTCCCATGGCTTCACCCAGCTTCTTAATTGGGTTAAAGAAATACCTGGACAACTGGATCGTGACCAGAATACCCACCAGAAGCGATACGCTGATCAGCTCCAAGATCAAAGGTATCTCAAAGGGCAACGGAACAAACCGCTTCAGCAGCGCGTCAATACCCAATGCGACCAGGACACACAGTTCGATCTCCATCGTAACAAAGAGAACCAGTCGGGTCTGAAGACCGAACCGATTGGTTCGAGTCCGGACCTCCTCGAAGATCTCTCTTTTTTTCATAGGCGCACCACCTTGAATCCAACGCCCCGGATGGTCACGATCTTAAAATCCTTATTATCACGGAACCGGTCACGGAGCCGTCCGATATGAACATCCACCGTGTGGGTATCACTGGGAGAATCATAGCCCCAGATCTCGTCCATCAGCTGGTTCCGGGTGAATATCTTGCCGGGATAGGAGGCCAGCTTGTAAAGAAGCATAAATTCCTTTTGAGGCAGTGTTTGGCTTTCCCCTCCGATAATCACGGAAAGAGAGTCCATATCCATTTTTGTGCTGCCGATGCTCAGACTTCGGTCATTGATGATCCTGCTGCGGCGCAGCAAGGCCTCAACACGCAAAATCATTTCATTCACATCGATGGGCTTGACCATGTAATCATCGGTGCCGGAGAGAAACCCCAGCCGCTTGTCATCGAAGGCATCCTTGGCGGTGATCATCATGACCGGTGTGTGATACCCGCTGTCACGAAGCGCCTTCACAAGCTCATAGCCGTTCATCACCGGCATCATGATATCCGAGATGATCAGGTCAAAATAGGCTTTGTCTATGGCATCCAATGCCTCCTGACCATTGGCCACTCCGGTGACATGATATCCATTTTTCGTCAGTACCCGGGAATACAGCTGGCAGATTTCTCTGTCATCCTCTGCAACCAGAATGTGATTCATGGGAGGCCTCCTTATATCGCAAATAGGATTTATTATCAATTATAATGATAATATCACCAAAATCGTGAATTCCCTGTAAATAATCCCCATTTTTTTAGTCTGTTGTGTGGATGAAAGATTTGCGCAGTCACGGATATTCTGACGGAAAGATGGCTTTTCCCGGTCTTTTTGAAGAATCCCTGTCTTGAAGAATACTTGACGCAAAACTCTAATTGTGCTATCATTATTTGGCATCACCTGCCGCTGTGGTGGAACTGGCAGACACAAGGGACTTAAAATCCCTCGCCGTAAAACGCGTACCGGTTCGATCCCGGTCAGCGGCACCAAATAAGAAAAGGAAGGCTCAGG
>JAFOFP010000074.1 GCA_017387285.1 Lachnospiraceae bacterium | reverse complement strand
GTGATATATATCCTCAATATAATCGAGCGAAGGGAAAGACACAGTTTCGAGCTGGCGCAGACGCTTCGCGTCGCTGCTGTTCCACAGCAGGACGGCAAAACTCCTTTTGCCGTCGGGCCCCTCCGAACTTGACAATTTTCGAAAACAGATTTAATCCGGTCAGAATTGCCGTGGTAAAGATAATCACCAGCAGTGTAGCCGCACTTGCATCTTTCTTTTCCAATTCGTAAGACAAAAACAATTCCATCAATGCCTGACCGATGGTACAGATGATCCCTCCGGTGATAAACGCCTTCACCATATTTAATCCCAGACTGAACGTAGGTGTCACTTGTTTGACGTAAGCCTCGTATTCTTCGGGGCTCATATTTTCATTTACTGTCTGCTGCTTTTTCATGTCTGTTTTCCATCCAATCCTTCTATCCGTTTCCCGGCACAGATTACGCCGAAAAATCCTTAATAAAATAAATCAATGCGCCTACTGCCTTTCCCAACGCCACACTGAGGATCAGATAGGGAAGCCCCATGGTCAGCCTCAGTCTGCGGCTCATAACCGGGATGGCATTCACTGTCTCCGCCAATGCCATGACCAGACATCCCACATAAATTCCGGAAAATGTGCCGAACAAAACCATAAACAGGTTTCCTCCCGGCAACGACCAGTGATAGAAATAGTACAGATTCCCCACCGTGGCTCCCACAGCGATCACGTCCTCATATACCCTGCTGTGAACGGATGTGTGACTCTTGGCAATGATCCGCACCACCACTCCGATGGTGACCACAAAGGCGAACAATCCTGCTGCCACCACAGCACCGGAGCACAGCCCTACCAAGGCCAGACCCGCCAGTTTAAGATACATCAATGCCCGACTCCTCCCTCGATGCATTCTGGATCAGCGTGTCATTGACCTCAGACTCATATTCCCGCATTTGTACTTCGATGGGCGTAGGGTCTTTTGAAAAGCTGATTTTACTGAAATGGTTAAAGAAAGTCAGTATACCGATGGGCAGCCCGATGGAATAAGCCACATCCAGGATCGTGGCTCCCTCCGCCTCCATACCGGTGGCACTGAAATACATTTTCCGGAAAATCTCGGATACACAGGCATCATTATTGAAGGTCATGATCGCGAAAGCGCCTCCGATAAACATGGTCAGGCACACAAATGCCGTCTTTGTCAGATTCCACCATTTACTGCTGCCCTCCCCTGGCTGATAGTCGATCACAAAATCCGACTCACCCAGATTGGACACCTGTATGTCCTTATCCATCCGCGTCAGACACTGAATCACCTTCAGCACAGACATCACATATCGCTGATCCGTATCTTCCTTGATCTCCAGAATTTTAACCTTCCCGCAGCGTTTTTCCAGCTCCTTATTGCTGCACCACAGTTTTCCCACTTGATTTAAATATACTGTTTTCTCCCTGACCATGGATATCTTTTCTAATTTAAGATAAACCGTCTCGCTCATATCAATATGCCTCCGCTGTAGTCACTGACAGACATATCCATGCAAATCCAAACAACCATCGCCGCAACGATAACTGCCACCATCAGAAAAAACAGCCATGTCCGATTCATTCTCTTTTCCATGATTTCCTCCTTTCGGCAGTTTACCACTCAATCGGTTGAATCTGGAATTAGCATGAACCACATGACTGTTTTTTATTCCTCAGATGTCAATCTATTTTTTTTCGCATGGATGCCAATATTCGTTTTTCCAGCCTGGACACCTGGACCTGAGAGATTCCCAGTTCCCCAGCGATCTGGGTCTGAGTCTTATTCATATAATATCGCATCACAATAATCTGGCGCTCCTTTGGCTCCAATTCCCGGATCAATTTGTGAAGGGCCAGCCGGTCAATGATCTCCTCATCCTCCCGTCCGCTCTCCTCGATCCGGTCAATCAGATGGATCTCATTTCCATCGCTCTGATAAATGGTTTTGTTCAGAGATTCCACCTCGGCCTCCGATTCCACGGCGGCAGCCAATTCTTCCACGCCGGTTCCCACCTCCGCTGCCAATTCCTCTAAGGTGGGCTCTCTGCCCAGACGGGCATTCAGTTGTTCTCTGGCAGTCTTTGCCTTATAGGATAATTCCTTCAGCGAGCGGCTTACCTTGATCAATCCGTCATCCCGCAGAAACCGCTTGATCTCCCCGGCGATCATGGGGACGGCGTAGGTGGATAGCCGAACCTCGTACTGTAAATCAAATTTGTCAATGGCCTTGATCAGACCGATACTTCCGATCTGGATCAAATCCTCCATCTCACATCCTCTGCCCAGGAATCTGCGGACTACACTCCATACCAATCCCATGTTTTCTGCTACCAGCCTGTCTCTGGCATCCTTATCCCCCGCGTGTGCCTGTTGTATCAATTCCATTGTGCCTTCCATACGCAGGTTCTCCTGAATTCACACGACTTTCTTTTCCAAGATTTTGTTCCCAATCTTCTTTTTCATGGTCACCGTCGTACCCTCACCCACCGCAGAACGGACCTCCATACTGTCCATAAAGGTTTCCATGAAGGTAAATCCCATGCCGGATCGTTCTCTGGAGGGTTTGGACGTATACAGCGGTTCTCTGGCCTGAACTATATTTCCGATTCCCGTTCCCCAGTCAGTGATCTCCACGGTCAACTGCCCCTGATCACAGGTAAGTTCCATACGGATCGTCCCGATCCTATCCTCATAACCGTGGATCACACAATTGGTCACTGCCTCCGATACGGCCGTCTTTACATCTTCCAGTTCCTCCATGGTAGGATTTAACCTGGCCATAAAAACTGCCGTCACTACTCTGGCAAACTGCTCGTTGTGAGAATAGCTTTCAAATTCCACACTCACCTTCTCCTGTACTCCTGTCTGCTTTCCCTTATCCATCCTTTTTCCTCCTTATTGCTTTGCCGAAACGGCCTGATGCGTCGTGGTATAAAATGAAATAATCTGACCAATGCCGGACATTTTCATGATCCTCAATATCCGATCATTGGCCCCGCTGACTGCCACTTGTCCGCCAAAGGCCTTTACCCGACGGTATTTCGCCAACACCATACCGATACCTGCGCTGTCCATAAATTCTGTATCGGTGAAATCCAACACCACCCGGCGTATTCCTCTGCCCGCCAGCATCAGATCCAGATTGTCACGAATCTTTGTGCTGCTGTGGTGATCCAGTTCTCTGGGCATCGGAATCACCAGACTCTCACTGATGCAATACGCATCTCTCTGATTTTGCATTCTCCTTCCTCCTTGTCGACATTTTTCGCATAAAAAGAAGCACCCATACCGGATAGGTTTATCCTTTGTATGAGTGCACGTTAAATCAATCCATTTTCCTCTATTCAATTTTGTTGCTGCAGCTGTGGCTTTATCATGCAGAACGCCCCAACAGTCTTCTCGCCTCTGTCGCCAGTCCATGATCAGGGTACTTCTCCACCAGCTCAGTCAGATACTGTGTCGCCGTAGACTGATCATGAAGATTCCAATAGCTGACGCCCAGCCAGTATAAGGCTTCCGGAAACTCCGGCCTGATCTCCAACACCTTCAGCAGATAATCTCTGGATACGGTAAATTGAGACAGCTCGTACTGCTCCACTGCCGTCCGGTATATCCGATCCAAACCCTCTGTGGCGTATTCGGTGGACAATTCCTGATAACTGTCGAGAAACTCCTCTGAGAGTTCGCCCTCCAGACTGATCTGCTGCAGTGTCAGCAGAGCCTCATAATCCTCCCCGGCAATCTTGTGCTGAAGTGTCTCATGCAAAAGCATGTACTGCGCCGCAACAGGATCCTCGCCCTCGTATTTAGCCAGCTCGTCCTTTAGCTCCTGCTTTTCCTGCGCCCAGTTATCCTGATCGTTTTTCAGACGATCGATCTCATTTTGCATTCTGGACAACTCAGAAAAATACTCCTGCTGTACGCGATTGGCCTCCGCCTGAAGTTCTCTTCGCTCCGCCGGGAACAACAGAAAATAGGTACAGATACAACCAATCACCACTCCGGCGATCAGCAGGAACACTGTATTCCAGCTTCCGGTACTCTCTTTGTAGGCGGGAATCAACACATTATCCTCGCGGATCGCATTTTCATCCGCAGGCTCCGCCAACGGAATCTCCGGTTTTTTCTTCTTTAATTTCAGTTTTTTCTGATCGGCGATCTCCCGCAGCTCGTGGAGATACTTAAGGGCAGTGGTGTTTCCGGCATCGATCCGAAGGGTCTTGCGCAGGATCCGCTCAGCCTTCCCGTACTCTTTCTTCTTTATATACAAAAGAGCCAGCAGAAGATGAGCCTTCAAGTGCTTCGGATTGCGGGTAATCACCTGCTTGGCCTGCAATACCGCCAGATCATCACTGTCGTTGTTGGCATAGTAAATGGCCTGATTGTACTTGCGGATCACCTGGTTGATATTGTCCACCCGAGACTGCCTCGCAGCGATCACATTGAGATAGCCCACGGCAGGATTGTCCTTGGACTGATAGGATGCACTGATGGTCCACTCCTCCAGCGCTCCTGCCATCTCACCGATCTCACAGTAGATCAAGCCCAATAGATTGCGGGCCTGAATATTCTTTTTGTCCCATTTAAGGCTTTGCTGAAGATAGGGTATGGCCCCGCTCAGGTCTCTGATCTGTGCCAGCTCCAATCCCAGATTGTAACAGGAATTGGATGCATGGATAATCTTTTTCCGGATTTTACTTTTTCTAC
>JAFOFP010000073.1 GCA_017387285.1 Lachnospiraceae bacterium | reverse complement strand
ATTGGAAACAGCCGGATCATTTCCGCATTGTCATGCTTCCGGAAGTGGAGGAATTGCGGATGGCCATGAGAAGAATGGGTGAATTTTTGGATGGATATTGCCAGAAAAGAAGATAAGGAAAACATCAACGGACACAGGAGGTAGAGATGTCAGTGGAGAGAAAACTATTCATAGACCGGAACAGAGAGGCACTTCTTCAGCTTCATCGTGATCTCTGTCACATTCCCGCACCGTCTCACCATGAGGAGGCCAGAGCCGAGTTTTGCAAACACTGGCTGGAGCAGGAGGGAGCGAAGGGCGTATACATCGATGAAGCCCTCAATGTGATCTTTCCCATAAACTGCGAAGGACGTGATGAGATTACAGTGATCGCCGCGCACACGGACACGGTATTTCCCGACATGGAGCCCATGGCTTTTGAGGAGGATGATGAAAAAATCTATTGTCCCGGAGCGGGAGATGACACGGCCAGTCTGGCAGTCATGATGATGATGGCTAAATATATGGTGGAATATCAGCTGGCCCCGAAAAAGGGAATGCTAATTGTCTGCAACTCCTGTGAGGAGGGGCTTGGCAATCTGAAAGGTACCAGACAGCTGATGAAGGATTACGCCGGACGGATAAAGCAGTTTATCACCTTTGACAGTTCCATTGGGAACCTGTGCAACCGCTGTGTGGGATCTCATCGCTATAAGGTTTGTGTAAAGACGGAGGGAGGCCATTCCTTCGGTAAATTTGGAAATGCCAATGCCATCGCAGAATTGGCAAAAATTATCGCAAAGATTTATGAGATCAGCGTTCCGGTGATCGGAGATTCCAAAACCACCTACAATGTGGGAATCATCGAGGGCGGAACCTCAGTCAATACCATTGCCCAGTGCGCGACCATGCTCTGTGAGTATCGTTCCGACAATGTGGACTGTCTGGAAACCATGAGACAGGAGCTTGAACAGATTTTCAAGGAGGCTGTGTCGGACAAGGTGGAGGTGGATATTGAGATAGTGGGGGAGCGTCCCTGCGGAATTGCATTGGATCCGGTGAAAGCGGCTGAGTTGATCGCTGTCTGCAAGGAGGTCACCGAGGAAGTGTCCGGAAAGGAAGTTGTTTTTCACTCCGGATCCACCGACTGCAACATTCCCCTGTCCTTGGGGATACCGGCCATTTGCATGGGCGTGTACAGAGGAGCAGGTACCCACACCAGAGAGGAGTGGATCGAGAAGGCATCCATGAAAGAAGGACTGGAGATCGCTCTAAGGCTGGCGGAGAAGCTGCTGTGATGAAAATGTGAATTTGAAAAACGGTTTTGTATTGTAGAGAATATATCGCTCACACCGTGGAACACTAGAAAAAAACGATTGGGTGTGCAGGGGGATCATGTGGGCGGCTGGCAAAAGAACGGTACAAGAGAATAAGCCGGGGCGAAGGTCTGTTTATCAATGGATATGGAGTGTTCTGTCTGTCGGAACTGCCCTGTATATAGGTAATTACTGTCTTCAGACATTTTGGGCCCATCGCCACGGAGAATACGCGCCGGAGTACGATCGGATTATGATCAATGAGGATATGGATCGTGAACTCTTGTTTCTCCAGACCGGTTTAGGCTCTCAGGTCATAGATAAGCTGATCGCGCAGGATCAGTTTGAGGTGGCGTTTGATCTTCAGGATGCAATGTTTGAACCGACAAAGACTCGATGCACGCCTTTGTTTGGCTGGTTTACCAGAGAGGACCGCAGAACATCGGACGGGCGGATCGTCTTGGCAGATCTCAGACCCGGTGATATTTTACTTACCTTTTCCACCCACAGTTTGGGCTGGCGGCACGGGCATGCCGGACTGGTGGTAGGTGAAAATGCAGTGCTGGAAAGTATATCCATCGGCCAGGTATCGACGGTGGTCAGCGCCGACCATTGGCGAAATTATAAGGATTTTGTGGTTCTTCGCGTGAATGGAGTGGACGAGGATCGGCAGAAGGCAGTGGCAGCCTACGCTGAGGATCATTTGAATGGTGTGTCCTACCGTCTGCTTTCCGGCTGGATCGGAGAGAAAGCAGGGAACATAGATGATCCATGGTTTGGAGCCCATTGTTCCTATCTGATCTGGTATGCATGGAATCAGTTTGGCGTGGATCTGGATTCGGACGGAGGAAGATTGGTGACCTGTGATGATATTCTGAAGTCGGACTGGGTGGAAGTGGTGCAGGTGTATGGGAAAGCCATGGTGCGGTTGAGAGAAATTCAGATACAAGCAGATGCTATAGACGGAAAATGAGCAGAGGCACTGCCAGATAGGCAGCGATCTGCTCATTTGTATTCAAGGGATTTGCTGAGGTGCAGATTATGCGTACACGATCACTGCCACCAGCTCGCAGGTCTCGTCACCGTTGCAGCGGATGCAATGGCCGGTTCCGGGAGGGCATACCATCACGTCGCCCACATTTACCACAGACTCGGTGCCGTTGTCGTTGTAAATAGCGGAGCCCTTCACGATGTAGAACAGCTCGCTTTCACCCTCGTGTACATGGTAGCCGATGCCGCAGCCGGGCTCCAGGGTGATCATGCTGAACAGACGGCCCTTGTTTAACAGTTCTTCGGGACCGGAGATGAAGCTGGTCAGCTTGACGCTGCCGTCGCCGCCCTTCATATTTTCATTTACCTTGATGGAACATTCGGATGCTCTTCTGATCATAATAATCTCCATTCTGCCGCCGGTCATGGGCGGCTGTTTGCTGTCTTTTGTCTAATCATACCACAGAATATATCATCTTGACAAGAGTTTGTCTGTGAGCTATTATTTCCTTGTAAGGATTTTTCTGATGATTCTTATACACATCTGTTTTATTCTATTGCGTTTTGGCGTTTCAGCCATGTTACAGGGAAAGGTAAATTGATATGGCGGAGGCGGCATTTCCATGGGCAGCCTTTGCTTATGATGGGAGGGATGCACATGGGAACGGAGAATGATTTGATGCTGGATTATCTGAGAGATAATCGACGGTTTGCCGATTTGTTTAACGGCAGTCTGTTTGCCGGAAGGCAAGTGGTGAAAGCTGATGCT
>JAFOFP010000072.1 GCA_017387285.1 Lachnospiraceae bacterium | reverse complement strand
CCCCTCCAAAAAGGGCCGTATTCTGGAAGGTGTGCCTATTGTAGGCGACAGAGACCAGATCCCTGAGGCCGTCAAAAAGTACAAAGTGAATAAGATCATCTACGCGATCCCCACCAGCAGCGGCCAGACTAAAAAAGAGATCCTGGATATTTGCGGCACAACAGGTTGCGAGATTCAAGTGGTGCCGGGCATTTATCAGCTGGTGAACGGAGAAGTGTCTGTGGGTGCCTTGCGGAATGTGGAAGTCCAGGACCTGCTGGGTCGAGATCCGATCACGGTGGATTGGCATGAGATCGGAAAATACATCACCGATAAGCGGGTGATGGTTACCGGTGGCGGTGGTTCTATCGGTTCTGAGCTTTGCCGCCAAATTGCAAAGAACAACCCGGAAGAACTGGTGATCTTTGACATTTACGAAAACAATGCTTACGACATCCAGATGGAACTGATGCGGAAATATCCCTATTTGAAGCTGACGGTTCTTATCGGCTCTGTGCGCAATACCGCCCGTGTGGAAGCGGTGATTGATCGGTATCGACCTCAGATCCTGTTCCATGCTGCTGCCCATAAGCATGTACCGCTCATGGAAGACAGTCCCCATGAGGCAATTAAAAATAATGTCATGGGTACGTTTAAGACGGCCAAAGCTGCTGCCAAATTCGGAGTGGAAAAGTTTGTGCTCATTTCCAGTGATAAGGCAGTCAATCCCACCAATATCATGGGTGCCTCCAAGCGCCTGTGTGAGATGGTGGTGCAGATGATGAGCCGTAAAAGCAAGACGGATTTCTCCATTGTCCGCTTTGGCAATGTGCTGGGCAGTAACGGTAGTGTAATCCCTCTGTTTAAAAAGCAGATCGAGAACGGTGGCCCGGTTACGGTGACCCATCCCGAAATCACCCGGTTCTTCATGACCATCCCCGAGGCAGTTTCTCTGGTGCTGCAGTCCGGCTGCTACTCCAAGGGTGGTGAGATCTTCGTGCTGGATATGGGCCAGCCGGTAAAAATTGCGGATATGGCCAAAAACTTAATCCGCCTGTCCGGCTATGAACCGGATGTGGATATCAAAATCGAGTATACCGGTCTGCGCCCCGGCGAAAAGCTCTACGAAGAACTGCTCATGTCTGAGGAAGGTCTGCAAGAAACAGAGAATAAGCTGATCCACATCGGAAAACCCATTGAAATGGATGATGAGCTGTTTCTGAAACAGCTGAAACTCCTGGATCAGGCCAGCAAGGATGAGAGTACAGATATTAAAAAACTGGTTGCCCAGATTGTGACAACCTATCACTATGTTCCCAGAAAGTGATATGCACAAACACAGATGTTTTGCATTGTTGTCTTAGGAGGTTTCAATGAAAAAGACTATGAAAAACAGGATTCCCGGTGTGCTGATCGTGGTATTGTTGGCGATCGCCATGGTGCTGTTTATGGCGATCCTGATTAAAATCAAATTGTTGCCCACGAAGTTTTTGCTGTTGGCAGGCGGCATTTTCCTGCTCTACGCCGTATGTGTGTTCCTGTTGACACGGAATTCCGAACGGGTCGGTGCCATGATCTGCGGATGCATGATGACCATGCTGCTGCTGATCGCGCTGATG